>NZ_JBHJQI010000029.1:0-74326 GCF_042262805.1 Streptomyces sp. NPDC056361 | reverse complement strand
ATCCGGATCGGATGCCGGGGCTCTCCCGTTCGGCGCGTTCTCCGTGCCCGCCCGCTCAGCGCAGCTCCGCCGGTGGGGTGCGGTCGCGGTCGACCTTCTCGGCGCGTTCCAGCTCGCCCCAGACGATGTAGCGGTAGTCCGAGGTGTACATGGGGGTGCAGGTGGTCAGCGTGATGTAGCGGCCGGGCTTGGTCTTGCCCGACTCCTCGGGGACGGGCTGGAGGACGTCGACGTTGTACTTCGTCGTCTCGGGCAGGGTCTTGTAGACCTTGTAGACGTACCAGGTGTCCTTGGTCTCGAAGACGATCGGGTCCCCGGTCCTCAGCTTGTGGATGTTGTGGAACTTGGCGCCGTGCCCGTCCCGGTGCGCGGCCAGCGTGAAGTTGCCCTGCTTGTCCTGCGGGAGCGCGGACTTGATCGGGTCGGTGTAGTAGCCGGCGACGCCGTGGTTGAGGACGTCGGTGCCGGTGCCCCGCTTCACCAGGACCTCGCCGTCGTCCATGGCGGGGACGTGGAGGAAGCCGATGCCGTCCTTGGTGTCGAGCGCGCCGGGGCCCTGGTCGGCCCACTGGTCGCGGACCTGGGCGCCGTCCTTGTCGGCGGCGCGGTCGGCGAGGACGTTGGTCCACCACAGCGAGTAGACGACGAACAGCCCGAGCACCAGGCCCGCTGTGATGAGGAGTTCGCCGAAGGCGCTGATGAGCCCGGCGATCCGGTTGCGCGCGCGTGCCACTAGGTCGTCCCGTCGTCCCGTCCGGAGGTGTGGGGTCTCAGCCTACGAGCGCTTCCGGCTTTCCCTTGCTGCGCGGGCGTTCCTCGACCAGCTTGCCCCACACGATCATGCGGTACGTGCTGGTGAACTCGGGCGTGCAGGTGGTCAGCGTGATGTAGCGGCCGGGCTTGGTGAAGCCCGAGCCCTTCGGGACCGGTTCGATGACCGAGATGTTCGACGGCGAGGTCTGCGGCAGGATGCTGGCCATCTCGTACGTGTAGTACGCGTCCTGGGTCTCGACGACGATCGGGTCGCCGGGGTTCAGCTGGTTGATGTAGCGGAACGGTTCGCCGTGCGTGTTGCGGTGGCCTGCGACGGCGAAGTTGCCCTGCTCGTCGGCGGGCATGGCCGTCTTGAGCTTGCCCTCGCCGTAGTGGCCGACCATGCCCTTGTCGAGGACCTTGGCCTTGCTGATGCCTTCGGCGATGGGGGCGACGACGTCCAGCTTGGGGATGTACATGATGGCGAAGCCCTCGCCGGGCTCGAACGCCCCGGGCTTGTCGTCGTCGTTCTTCTTGCCGGCGTCGCCCTTGGCCCAGGTGTCCTCGATCTGCGCCTTGGCCCGGTCGGTCTCCTGGCCGGCGAGGACGTTCGTCCACCACAGCTGATAGGTGACGAAGAGGAGCATGACGACACCGAGGGTGATGAAGAGTTCGCCGACGACCCGGCTGGCGACGACGCCGACGCTGTCCTTGGCGGCGCGGGCGGCGCGGCGGGCCTCGACGCGGGAGAGGGGTCGGGCCTCGGCGGGTGCCTCCGCGGCGGCCGCGGGCGCGGCGCCCCGGCTCCTGCCGCGGCCTCCCTTGGCGGCAGCACGGCGCCGCTCGGCACGTCCGGGCCCGGGAAGGGGCTCCACGGCCCGTAGGGCCATCGTCTCGTCGCGCCGGGCCCGCGGGGGCTCCACGGGCTCCTCCGCGGCGTACGGCTCGTCCACGGCCTCGTACGGGGCCTCGTAAGCGGGCTCGTACGGGGTCGCCGGCTCGGGCGTGTACGGAGTCGCCGGCTCGGGCGCGTACGACGGCTCGTAGGCCGAAGGCTGCGACTCATAAGCCGACGGCTGCGGCTGCGGCTCGTAAGCCGACGGCTGCGGCTCATAGGCCAACGGCTGCGGCTGCGGCTGCGGCTCGTACGGGGCGGGCTGCCCGTACCCGTACGGGTCTGCGGGTATCGGCTCGGGTTCCGGTGCGTCCGACGCGCGGAACCACGGCGAGCCCGCCGTCACGCGACGGCCTTGCCCACCACCGGCGCGAGCCCTGCCGACCGGCCGACCGCCCCCTTGTCGCCGCACTGCTCCAGCCAGTTGGCGAGCATCAGGTGACCGTGCTCGGTGAGGACCGACTCGGGGTGGAACTGGACGCCTTCGACGGGAAGTTCGCGGTGGCGGAGGCCCATGATGATGCCGTCCTCGGTCCGCGCGGTGACCTCGAGCTCGGCCGGCAGCGCGGCGGGCTCGGCGGCCAGCGAGTGGTAGCGGGTCGCGGTGAACGGCGACGGCAGGCCGGTGAAGACGCCCTGGCCCTCGTGCGTGACGAGCGAGGTCTTGCCGTGCAGCAGCTCGGGGGCCCGGTCGACGACGCCGCCGTACGCCACGGCCATCGACTGCATGCCGAGGCAGACGCCGAAGACGGGCACACCGGTGGCGGCGCAGTGCCTGACCATGTCGATGCAGACCCCGGCCTGCTCCGGGGCGCCCGGGCCCGGCGAGAGCAGGACGCCGTCGAAGCCGTCCTGGGCGTGGCTCAGCTCGACCTCGTCGTTGCGGAGGACCTCGCACTCGGCGCCGAGCTGGTAGAGGTACTGAACGAGGTTGAAGACGAAGCTGTCGTAGTTGTCGACGACGAGAATTCGCGCGCTCACTGGCCGTCCACCGTCACATCGTTGAACGGAAGCAGCGGCTCCGCCCAGGGGAACACGTACTGGAAGAGGACGTAGACGACCGCGAGGACCAGCACGATCGAGAGCAGCGCACGTACCCACGCGTTGCCCGGCAGATGCCGCCAGATCCAGCCGTACATGACGTCGACCGCCCCTTCCGTTCGTTACGGGGACCAGAGTACGGGTCGCCGGGGCCGTCCAGGGTCAGCTGTCCAAAGCCTGTGGACGACCGTCGGTCACCGGCTGGGTGGCGTCGAGGTGCGCCCAGACGACCAGCCGGTGGCTGCTGCCCCACTCGGGGTCGCAGGTGGTGAGGGTGAGGTAGCGGCCGGGCCCGTCGAAGCCGGACTTCCCGGGTACGGGGTCGACGACGGCGACGTCGCCGGGCACGGTCCGGTAGGGGCCGCGGTCGATCCGGTACGTGAACCAGGTCGTCCCGTCGGTGAGGACGACCGCGTCGCCGGGGCGCAGCCGCGGGAAGTCCTTGAAGGGGTCGCCGTAGGTGCGGCGGTGGCCGGCGACCGCGAAGTTGCCGGTCGCGCCGAGTCGCCCGCCGGCCGCGTAGTGCCCGAGGCCCTTCTTGAGGACGCCGGTCCCGGTGCCTTCGAGGACGGGCCACTTCCAGTCCGCGCCGAGCCGGGGGACGTACATGACGGCGATGCCCTTGCCGGGGACGTACGGCGGCGCCACGCGCGCGGGTGCGGGTGCGGGTCCGGGTGCGGCCGGGGCGGCGGTGGCCGGGAGGGGGGCGGCCGCCCATTCCCGCTGGAGGGTGTCGATCTGGGCGGCGCCGGCGATGCCGGCCTGGACTCCGGTCCAGTACAGGACGTACACGACGAAGAGGACGATGAGGGTGCCGACGGTGAGGCACAGCTCGCTGAAGGTCCTCACGACGAGACGCAAGCGGCCCTCCCGCTCTCCCGCTGTCAGCTCACCGGCTGCGCGTAGTGGAGGTCCACTGTGCCCGAGTAGCCGGGAAGAGTCACCGCCTTGTGCTCGTCGACTTTCCAGCCGAGCCCGTACGCCTTCACGTACAGCTGGTAGTTCTGGATCGCCGGGGACTCCGCGAGCGCCTTCGCCAGCTTCCCGCGGTCGCCGACGGCGGTGACCTTGTACGGGGGCGAGTAGACGCGGCCCTGGAGGATCAGGGTGTTGCCGACGCAGCGCACGGCGCTGGTGGAGATGAGGCGCTGGTCCATGACGCGGATGCCCTCGGCGCCGCCCTGCCACAGCGCGTTGACGACGGCCTGGAGGTCCTGCTGGTGGATGACCAGGTCGTTCGCCTGCGGCTCGGGGTAGCCGGGGGCGGCCTGGGCGTTGGGCGGGGCGTCGTTGAGGGTGACGGTGAGGCCGGGGCCTTCGACCTCGGTGGTTCCCGCGGCCGCTTCGAGGGCGTCGAGTTTCGCGTCCTCCGCGCGGGTGGATCCGTCGTCGCGTGCGGCGAGGGCGTCGACCTCGGAGCGGAGGGCGGCGGTGGACTCGTCGAGGCCGGCGTTCTTGTGGCTGCGTTCCTCGATCAGGTCGGACAGCCTGAGCAGGGAGGCGTCCGTGCGGATGTTGGTGCCCTTGGCGGTGTTGAAGCTGGTGACGAAGATCAGTCCGGCCAGGGCGAAAACGGCAAGGGTCAGCACCCGGACGGGGCGCCACCTCGTGGTGCGACCCGGCCTTTCGGGAGTGTCGGCGGAATTGCTCAACGTACCCTGATCCCCTTCGGTGCCGCGGAACCACTACGCTAACGGACGCCCGGGGGACGCAGTCGTCCTCCTTCGTCACATCCCGGCGCCAGCCACAGTTCCCTGCGCGGTCACGCAGCGCATCGACAGGAGAGTCCCTCGTGCCGAAGTCACGGATCCGCAAGAAGGCCGACTTCACGCCCCCGCCTGCCAAGCAGGCCACCAACATCAAGCTGACGAACCGCAGCTGGGTGGCGCCCGTGATGTTGGCGTTGTTCGCCATCGGGCTGGTGTGGATCGTGGTCTTCTACGTCACCGACGGCTCCCTGCCGGTCGAGTCGATCCGGAACTGGAACATCGTGGTGGGCTTCGGCTTCATCGCGGCCGGCTTCGGCGTCTCCACGCAGTGGAAGTAGCGGCGTAGCGGCCGTACCGGCTGCTCGTCAAGCTCTCCCCTGAACTTATCCACAGCGTTGTGCACAGCACTGGATAACTTACGAAGATCTGTGGATAACTCACACGGGGTTGACGCCGGTATGACCGGAATCACCCTTCGCGCAATGCGCTGCGCCCCTCGCCTACCTGGAGAAACACCAGGTCAGAACCGAGGGGCGCAGTCTTTCCCCAAGGCCCGGGATAGATTCGCCACACTCTGTGGATAACTCTGGGGAAAGCTCACAGAAGAGCTCTTCCGCAGCCCTGTGCGCTCAGGTGAGCGCAGCGGAGCGTGCGAGCACGATCCCCAGGTTGATCACCAGCACCGCGCCGCAGGCCGCGTACTGCACGAGGTCCCTGCGGGCCCGGGGCGCGTGCACCATCGCGTACGTGACGAGGGCGCCGGCGACCAGGCCGCCGACGTGTGCCTCCCAGGAGATCCCCGGTCGGGTGAAGGTCATCAGCAGCGACAGGGCCACGAACAGGACCACCGGCCGCATGTCGTGGCGCCGCCTGCGGGCGAGCACCACCCAGGCGCCGATCAGGCCGTAGACGATGCCGGAGGCGCCGAGCGAGGGCTGGTTGGGCTCGGCCAGCAGATAGGCCAGGACACAGCCCGAGAGCCCGGAGAGCAGGCACAGCGCCGCGAACCGGATCCGGCCGAGCTCGGGCTCGACGATCCCGCCGATCACCCACAGCCCGAGCACGTTGAAGAGGATGTGCCAGACCGCCTGGTGCAGGACGGCAGCGGTCAGCAGCCGGTACCACTCGCCGTCCGCGACGCCGACGACCTCGCCGAGCACCGGGCTGTAGGCGTAGCCGATGAGCTCCAGCTCGGCGACGAGCCGGTCACCGACCAGCAGCACCGCCAGGAAGACCGCGAGGTTGATCCCGATGAGGATCTTGGTGACGAGGCGGTCGTCCGCCGCCACCCGGCCGCCCGCGAGCGTCCGCGGCTGGTTGGCGTCGGCCGCGTGGCCGGTCCCCGAGCCGTTGCGCACGCAGTCGGGGCACTGGAAGCCGACGGACGCGGAGATCATGCACTCGGGGCAGATCGGCTTCTCGCAGCGCGTGCAGCGGATGCCGGTCTCGGTCTCCGGATGGCGGTAGCAGCGCGGCGGGCCGGCGTGCGGTGTCCCGGAAGGTCGCGGGTCCATGGGAGGTGCCGTCCCTTCCGCCTCAGCGCTTCTCGATCACCACGGACTCGACGACCACGTCCTGGACCGGACGCTCGGTGTGCGGGTCGGTCGCGGTGGCCGCGATGGCGTCCACGACCTTCCGGCTCTCCTTGTCCACGACCTCGCCGAAGATGGTGTGCTTGCGGTTCAGCCAGGTCGCCGGGGCGACGGTGACGAAGAACTGCGAACCGTTGGTGCCGGGGCCGGCGTTGGCCATGGCCAGCAGGTAGGGGCGGTCGAAGAAGAGCTCCGGGTGGAACTCGTCGGCGAACTCGTAGCCGGGGCCGCCGGTGCCGTTCCCCAGCGGGTCGCCGCCCTGGATCATGAAGCCCTTGATCACCCGGTGGAAGGCCGTGCCGTCGTAGAGCGGGTCCGAGGAGACCGTGCCGGTGGCGGGGTGCGTCCACTCGCGCTCGCCGGTGGCGAGTTCGACGAAGTTCCGGACCGTCTTCGGGGCGTGGAACGGCATCAGCCGCACCTCGATGTCGCCCAGGCTCGTCTTGAGGATCGCGTACTGCTGCTCGGCCACGGTCGCCTTCCGTCCACATCGGGTCGCGTCATGTCACGTCTGTCTGGCGAGTCCGATCCTCGCATGCCCCGGTCGCCGGACCGCCATGCCCCGGATGCCCGCCCCGCATGCCGGACCACGATCCGAGGGGCATGATTCCGAAAAGGATGGAAAGGTGAAAAACCGACATCGTCGCCACCGAGGAGGAGGAATCCCGTGACCCGCATGGAGAGCGTGCGCGCCGCGACAGATTCGGCGAAGGAGAGCGTCCTGCACGCCGCGGAAGTGGTGGCGCCGTACGCCGGCACGGCCAAGGACCAGGCCACGCACTACGCGCACGAGGCGCGTGTCGCGCTCGCGCCGAAGGTCTCGAAGGCCGCTCGAGTGTGCCGAACACAGGCTCGTGCGCAGTACGACTCGTATGTCGCACCGCATGTACCGCCGCGGGTCGACGCGGCCGCACAGCGTGCGGCGGTCAAGACCCGCCAGGCCGCCCGTCAGGCAGCCGACTACACCGTTCCGCGTGTCGAGCACGCGGTCGCCGCGACCGGTCCCGTCCTCGAGGAGGCCGGGTCGCGTTCCACCGCCGCCTGGGCCGCACTGCGCGGTCAGGTGACGCCGAGGGAAATCCAGAAGATCGTGAAGAAGCACGAGCGCCGGGCCAAGGCCGGACGCCTCGCCAAGGGACTGCTCGTCCTCGGCTTGGTGGTCGGCGGCATCTTCGCCGCCTGGATGTGGTGGGACAAGCAGGCCAATCCCGACTGGCTGGTCGAACCGCCCGCTCCCACCGAAGTGGACGAGGAGGGGACCGTACTGACGTCCGTCGACGACAGTGGCAGTTCCCTCGACCCCGAGGTGGAGGCCAAGGAGACCGAGGCCGAGGCCGAAGCCGAGGCCGACCCCACCGAGCGCGACAAGCGTCGCTGACCGACCGGGGTCCTGCTGGGTGATGCCGAGATCCTGCGAAGCCGGATCCTGCTGGGTGTTGCCGAGATCCCGCTGAGCGAGATCCTGCGAAGCCGGGTCCTGCGAGGTGCCGCCGGTCCTGCCGGAGCGATGCCGAGCGGAGTACGGGTGCGGGGAGTAAGCGTGTCGTCTCCCCGCACCTCACGCCGCCGCTGCGGCGAGGGCGAGGTCCGTCAGCGCGGCCGGGTCGGTCTCGGTCACGGCCGTGGCGGACGACCGCTGGCGCGCGGCGGGGGAGGAACCGTGGGCCTCGGCCGCGATGCGCTGCTTGATGGTGGGCGGCAGCGAACGGTCGCCGGCGAGCGGCCACCGGTGCGTCCGCTGTGCCGGTACGGAGGCGAGCGCCCGCTCGCCCGTGGTGGCGGGTGCGAGGGCGGCGGCGGGGCCGGCCGGCTCCTCGGGCTGCTGCACGGCGGGCTGCTGGGCCGCGGCGGCGGTGCCCGCCAGGCCGACGGAGGCGAGCAGGGCGAAGAGGACGGAGATGAAGGCGGTCCAGAACTGCTTGACCTTGGCGGTGGCCATGGCCCCTCACTTTCGTGACGTTCTCGGATGGTTCATTTCGGATTGCGCGTTTTTCGTACCTTCCTCATGATGTGGACCAGCGCCCGTTTTCCGCGGACCGACGCCACCGCCCCGCAGTTCTTCCGATGAACACCACCCGTACGGACCAGCACGGGCCCCTCGGCACGGGGCTCCGCCGCCGTCCACCGTCGGGCCGGCCCGGAGAACAGGGCAAAAAAATCCCCCCCGACCGCGTTTCCGCAGGTCGAGGGGGATTTTTCCGAGTGGAGCCTAGGGGAGTCGAACCCCTGACATCTGCCATGCAAAGACAGCGCTCTACCAACTGAGCTAAGGCCCCGGAACGAGGACAGCGTACCCGGTCACCCCCCATGTCCGGCAAAAGGATTGGGACTCCCGGTCGGCGACCACTCTCCGTAAGATGCTGACCAGGTTCGCAGTGGCGAACCGCAGGGATGGGGAGAAGTGATGGACACAGCGCAGCAGGAAGCCACGGCAAGAGCCAGAGAGCTTCAGCGCAGTTGGTACGGGGAGCCGTTGGGGGCGCTCTTCCGCCGACTGATCGACGACCTCGGGCTCAACCAGGCCAGGCTCGCGGCCGTGCTCGGGCTCTCCGCGCCCATGCTGTCCCAGCTGATGAGCGGCCAGCGGGCCAAGATCGGCAACCCCGCCGTCGTCCAGCGCGTCCAGGCCCTCCAGGAGCTCGCCGTCCAGGTCGCCGACGGCAGCGTCAGCGCCGCCGAGGCCACCGACCGGATGGACGAGATCAAGAAGTCCCAGGGCGGCTCCGTGCTCACCAGCGCGAATCAGCCCACCCCCGGTTCGGGCGCTCCGACCGTGCGCCGGGTGGTCCGTGAGATCCAGTCCCTGCTGCGCTCCGTGGCCGCCGCGGGCGACATCATCGACGCGGCCGACTCCCTCGCCCCCGCCCACCCGGAACTGGCAGAGTTCCTCCGGGTGTACGGCGCCGGGCGCACCGGGGACGCGGTCGCGCACTACGAGTCGCACCAGAACTGACGCGGTTCCCGGCAACCGGGCCGGCACCGCCGAGAGACGACGCACGGGGAGCGGGCGCAGCGCGATGGGTGAGGTCTTCGCTGGTCGGTACGAGCTGATCGACCCGATCGGACGCGGTGGAGCGGGCGCGGTGTGGCGTGCCTGGGACCACCGGCGCCGCCGTTACGTGGCGGCCAAGGTGCTCCTCCAGAGCGACGCGCACACGCTGCTGCGCTTCGTCCGCGAGCAGGCGCTGCGGATCGACCATCCGCACGTCCTCGCCCCGGCCAGCTGGGCCGCCGACGACGACAAGGTCCTCTTCACCATGGACCTGGTGGCCGGCGGCTCCCTGGCGCACGTGATCAACGACTGCGGCGCGCTGCCGCCCCGTCTCGTCTGCACCCTGCTCGACCAGCTGCTCTCGGGTCTGGCCACGGTGCACGCCGAAGGCGTCGTCCACCGGGACATCAAGCCCGCCAACATCCTCATGGAGGTCACGGGGGCGGGCCGACCTCACCTGCGGCTGTCCGACTTCGGCATCTCCATGCGCAAGGGCGAGCCGCGGCTCACCGAGACCAACTACGTGGTGGGGACGCCCGGTTATTTCGCGCCCGAGCAACTCATGGGCGCCGAGCCGGACTTCACCGCCGACCTGTTCGCCGTCGGCCTGGTCGCGCTCTATCTTCTCCAGGGCCGCAGGCCGGACTCCCAGGCCCTGGTCGAGCACTTCGTCGCCCACGGCACCCCGGGCGCCCCCGAGGGCATTCCGGAACCGCTGTGGCAGGTGCTCGCCGGGCTGCTCCAGCCCGACCCCCAGGCCCGGTTCAGGACGGCCACGGGCGCGCGCAAGGCGCTGAGCGCAGCCGTCGAGATGCTCCCCGAGCCCGCTCCCGGCGAGCAGCCGATCGAGATCCGCGACCAGCTCGGCCCGCTGCCCGCCGGCTTCGGTCCGCTGGGCCCGACGGGCCCCGCCGCACCTGAGGCCCCCGCCGACCGGACCTCCTCCTCCGACGCCGTGCCGTCGTCGGCGGCCGCTCCCTCCGCGTCCCCTCCTGTGCCCGCGCCCGGCACCGGCCCCGTACCGACCCAGCAGCAGCCCGCGCAGCCGCAGGCACAGCCCTACCAGCAGCCCCGGCCACATCCCGGGTTCCAGCCCCAGCCGGTGCCGGTCGCCTCCGAGACGGGCAGCTTCCACCTGCCCCCGCCGGTCCCGCATCCGGCCCCCTCCCTCGACCAGGCGCCCACATCGGCGGCCCCGTACGGACAAGCCCCTACTCATCCATACACCGCTCGACCCGATCAGGTTCCCGGTCTTCGGGCCGCCCCCGCGGCCCCCGCCCCGGTACGCCGACCGGGACCGCCCCCGAAGGTGACGGTCCCGGTACTCCTGCTCGCGCTCGTCTGCCTCGCTGTCGGCTTCTGGGCCCTCACCCAGACCTGAGGCCGCTCCGAGACGTCCCGAGGGCTGCTCCGAGCAGTTCTGAGGCCGCTCTGAGCCGTCCCGAGCCGCTCCAGTGGCCTCCTGCCGCTCCGGTGGCCTCCTATGCCGCCGCTCGCCTCCGTGCCAGCAGCGTCCAGGCGCCGAGCCCGAGCAGCAGCACGGTGCCGCTGCCGATCCCGGCCGCCGCGAGGATCTGCATGGAGTCGCTCCGCTCTGCCTGCTCCGCGGCCTGCGCGCCGCTCGCCCCGCTCGCGGCCGCGTCCCGGTCCCCGGCGGTCACCGCGAACGGGCCGGGGTCGCCGTCGTACCCGGGACCGGTCTTCGGGGCGCCCATGAGGTTGACCCGCAGCGTCAGCGGGACCGGCTTGTCCCCGTACGCCTTGGCGATCTCCGGGTTGAGCGTGGCCGACAGGTAGTACCAGCCGGCGAAGCGCATGCCGCTCGTGGCCTCGTCGTACGCGGTGCGGTTCTCGTGGGCCACCGGCCGCTGCGGGCCGAGGGCGACGGTCGCGGGCTTCCCGTTGTAGCTTCCGCTGTTCTCGTCGACGTGCCCGAGCGCCGGGTTCTCCAGGGAGAGCACGAGGGCGTAACTGACGTACTCGTCGGCGGCGGCGCTGCTGCCGAGCTCGGCGGTGGCGTAGAGCTGCTGCCCCCAGTCGACGGGCACCCGGTAGAAGAGCGTCTGACCGGGCCGGATGTCCGACCTCCACTCGCCCTGCGTCAGCGAAGCCGCGTCATGGACGCCCGCGCCGCCCTGACGCTGCTTGGGGCCGCCCGTCGGGGGTGCGGGGGTGCCGGAGGGCCAGGCCTCCGGGAGCGCGGTCGGACCGGCCTTCTTGAGCAGCGGCTCGGACAGGTGCCGGACCTCCAGCTCCCAGTCGTCGGGGGAGGACGTCGCCTTGGACTCCCGCTCGACCGACACGTAGAAGGCGCCGGCCTTCTGGCAGGTGGAGCTGTCCGCGTCGATGATGCGGCGGGCGTACGCGGCGAGGGGGCGCGGGTAGGCGGACGACTCGAAGCCGATCTGCTGGTAGCCGCACTCCGTCCCGGTGCCGTCCTGCATGCTCACCCGGAAGCCGTCGCCGTAGTCGACCTTGCCGCCGGCCTTCGGGACGGCGACGACGGAGACGTACGCGTTCCGCTTGTCGTCGAGATCGACCCGGTAGTAGACCTTGCCGTCCTTCTTCAGGGTGCCGCGGTAGGTCGCGCCGACCTTCAGCTGCGGCGCGTCCGAGCTCGAAGCGGCCCCCTGGACGCGCTGGGCCGAGCCGTCGAAGGTGTACGGCGGGAGGGCGGGCCCTTCGGCCGCCTGCGCCTGCCCGGGCAGCGCCGCCACGGCGCCCACCGCGGCGGCCGCCGTGAGCAGGGCCCCCGCCCTCCGGCCGAAGCCGGCCTGCGTCTTCACACGAGCTCCTTCTCTCCACTCAAGCAAGTGATCGCATTGCTCAGGCAAAGCAAAGCCCCGGCCCGCTCTCGCGCGGCCGGGGCTTCACCCACAGACGGTCTTCGTCTCAGACACCGGAACCTGCGGGCACGGAGTCGGTCGCCTCCGTCCACAGGTCCTGCTCGGCGCGATCCGCCTGGATCTGGCGGTACACGAGGAGCCCGCCGATGGCGGCCAGTGCGACCAGGAGAAGCTTCTTCACCGCGCGACCTCGTCTTTCGTTGACGTAGGAGACTTCTGACGCCCACTCTACACATCGACCGATACCGATCGGTGACCTGTGCGAGCTTCAAACCTCCAGCCGACCCCGGACAAACAAATCGACCCGGACGGAGGAACCGTCCGGGTCGATCTTCACTGTGGGGCTAACAGGATTTGAACCTGTGGCCTCATCCTTATCAGGGATGCGCTCTAACCAACTGAGCTATAGCCCCGCCGCGCTTTGCGGTGTGTGTCCCGCGCGCTGACTCCTGAACATTAGCGCACGTGGGGGCCAGTCCCAAAATCCGAATCCCGGGACGGCCCCCCGCGGCCTATTCGTCCTCGGCGAGCGTGAGCTCGACACCGCCCACGAAGCCTGCCGACAGGTTGTAGATGAACGCGCCCAGCGTCGCCAGGGCGGTCATCAGGACCACGTCGATCACGGCGATCACCGAGGTGAACATCAGCACCCGCGGCAGCGACAGGAACGACTGCAGGTCGAAGCCGTTGGACTCGTTCGAGCCCGTGGCCTCGCTGATCGTGCCGCCGACCGTCGAGAAGACGCCCATGGCGTCCATGACCATCCACAGCACCGCCGCGGCCACGACCGTGCAGATGCCCAGTGCGATGGAGAGCAGGAAGCTCACCTTCATCACCGACCACGGATCGGCCTTGGCCACCCGCAGCCGCGCCTTGCGCGTACGGGGCGTCGTGCGCGCCCCCGTACGCGGCCGGCGCACGGCACCGGTCTGACCGCCCGCCGTACCGCCCGCCCGCCCGGCCGGCGCCGGAGCGCCGTACGCCTGCGGAGGGTGGTACGCGCCGCCCTGCTGCTGCGCTCCCGCGCGCTCGCCGGGCAGCGGCCCGTTGTACGTCTCGTACGACGAGGGCTGCTGCCCCCGAGTGTCCGTCACCGCAACCCCCTGGGAGTCCGTGGCGGGGCCACGGGCGCCGTTCGCTCCAGCACCAGCAGAAGCTCCGGCGGCCGCCGATCCGGCGCCCGTGGCTCCACTCACGCTCTTACTCCTCGTGCTCCCCGGCCGAGGGCTCCGTGCCCTCTGCCTCGCCTGCCTCGGCTTCGACCACCGCTGCCTCGGTCGCCTCGACGGCGCCCTCGACATCGTCGTCGACGTCATCGTCGTCGCTGCCGGCCTCGGCGTTCCGTGCGATGCCGACGACGGCATCGCGCTTGCCCAGGTTGATCAGCTGGACGCCCATGGTGTCACGGCCGGTCTCCCTGACTTCGTTGACTCGCGTACGAATCACACCGCCGGACAGCGTGATGGCGAGGATCTCGTCGGTCTCCTCGACCACCAGCGCGCCCACGAGCGAACCACGGTCCTCCACGATCTTGGCGGCCTTGATACCCAGGCCGCCTCGACCCTGGACGCGGTACTCGTCGACGGGGGTGCGCTTCGCGTACCCGCCGTCGGTCGCGGTGAAGACGAAAGTACCGGGCCGGACGACATTCATCGAGAGCAGTTCGTCGTCCTCGCGGAAACTCATGCCCTTGACGCCCGACGTGGCACGTCCCATCGGACGCAGCGCGTCGTCCGTGGCGGTGAAGCGGATCGACTGCGCCTTCTTGCTGACCAGCAGCAGATCGTCCTCGGAGGAGACCAGCTCGGCGCCGATCAGCTCGTCGTCGCTGCCGTCCTCCCGCTCGCGCAGGTTGATGGCGATGACGCCGCCCGAGCGGGGCGAGTCGTAGTCCTTCAGCGCGGTCTTCTTCACCAGGCCGGCCTTGGTGGCGAGCACCAGGTACGGCGCGGCGTCGTAGTCGCGGATCGCCAGGATCTGGGCGATCTGCTCGTCCGGCTGGAAGGCCAGCAGGTTGGCCACGTGCTGGCCGCGCGCGTCCCGTCCGGCGTCCGGCAGCTCGTACGCCTTGGCCCGGTAGACCCGGCCCTTGTTGGTGAAGAAGAGCAGCCAGTGGTGGGTGGTGGAGACGAAGAAGTGGTCGACGATGTCGTCCTGCTTCAGCTTCGTGCCCCGCACGCCCTTGCCGCCGCGCTTCTGCGAGCGGTAGTCCTCGGTCTTCGTCCGCTTCACGTAGCCACCGCGCGAGATGGTGACGACGATGTCCTCCTCGGCGATCAGGTCCTCGATGGACATGTCACCGTCGAAGGGCACGAGCTTGGAGCGGCGGTCGTCGCCGAACCGCTCGACGAGGGCGGCGAGTTCCTCGCTGACGATCGACCGCTGGCGCTCCGGCGAGGCCAGGATCGCGTTGTACTCGTTGATCTTCGCCTGGAGCTCGTCGTGCTCGGCGACGATCTTCTGGCGCTCCAGGGCGGCGAGCCGGCGGAGCTGCATCTCCAGGATCGCGTTCGCCTGGATCTCGTCGATCTGCAGCAGGTCCATCAGGCCGCCGCGGGCGACCTCGACCGTCTCGCTGCGCCGGATGAGCGCGATGACCTCGTCGATGGCGTCCAGGGCCTTGAGGAGGCCGCGCAGGATGTGGGCGCGCTCCTCGGCCTTGCGCAGCCGGAACTTCGTCCGGCGGACGATGACCTCGATCTGGTGCGTCACCCAGTGGCGGATGAACGCGTCGAGCGAGAGGGTGCGCGGCACGCCGTCGACGAGCGCCAGCATGTTCGCGCCGAAGTTCGTCTGCAGGTCGGTGTGCTTGTACAGGTTGTTCAGGACGACCTTGGCGACGGCGTCGCGCTTGAGCACGATGACCAGGCGCTGGCCGGTCCGCGACGAGGTCTCGTCGCGGACGTCGGCGATGCCGCCGACCTTTCCGTCCTTCACCAGGTCGGCGATCTTCTGCGCGAGGTTGTCGGGGTTGGTCTGGTACGGCAGTTCCGTGACCACCAGGCACTGGCGGTTGTGGATCTCCTCGACCTCGACGACCGCGCGCATCGTGATCGAGCCACGGCCGGTGCGGTACGCCTCCTCGATGCCCTTGCGGCCGACGACGAGCGCGCCGGTCGGGAAGTCGGGGCCCTTGATCCGCTCGATCAGCGCGTCGAGGAGCTCCTCGTGGCTGGCGTCGGGGTGCTCGAGCGCCCACTGCGCACCGGCCGCGACCTCGCGCAGGTTGTGCGGCGGGATGTTGGTCGCCATGCCGACCGCGATGCCGGCGCTGCCGTTGATCAGCAGGTTCGGGAAGCGGGACGGCAGGACCGTCGGCTCCTGGTTGCGGCCGTCGTAGTTGTCCTGGAAGTCGACGGTCTCCTCGTCGATGTCCCGGAGCATCTCCATCGACAGCGTCATGAGCTTGCACTCGGTGTAACGCATGGCGGCGGCCGGGTCGTTGCCCGGGGAGCCGAAGTTGCCGTTGGAGTCGACCAGCGGCATGCGCATCGACCAGGGCTGGGCGAGGCGGACGAGCGCGTCGTAGATCGAGGAGTCGCCGTGCGGGTGGTACGTACCCATGACGTCACCGACGACGCGGGCGCACTTGTAGAAGCCCTTCTCGGGCCGGTAGCCGCCGTCGTACATCGCGTACAGCACGCGCCGGTGGACGGGCTTGAGGCCGTCACGGACGTCGGGCAGCGCGCGGGACACGATGACGGACATCGCGTAGTCGAGGTACGAGCGCTGCATCTCGGTCTCGAGCCCGACGGGCTCGATCCGCAGCGCGGGCTCCTGCTCTTCGGTGGTGCCAGGGGTGTTTTCGTCGGCCATTGCTGGTCGTCAGTCCTTTCGTACGGTCAGCTGGGACCGACTCAGATGTCGAGGAAGCGAACGTCCTTGGCGTTGCGCTGGATGAACGAGCGCCGCGCCTCGACGTCCTCGCCCATCAGCACCGAGAACAGGTCGTCGGCCTGGGCCGCGTCGTCCAGGGTGACCTGGCCGAGAACGCGGTGCTCGACGTCCATCGTGGTGACGCGCAGCTCCTCGGCGTTCATCTCGCCGAGACCCTTGAAGCGCTGGATCGAGTCTTCCTTGATCCGCTTGCCGTTCTGCTTGCCCAGCTCGACGAGCGCGTCCCGCTCCCGGTCCGAGTACGCGTACTCGAAGTCGTCCCGGCCCCACTTGATCTTGTAGAGCGGCGGGCGCGAGAGGTAGACGTGGCCGGCCTCGACCAGCGGCCGCATGAAGCGGAAGAGGAACGTCAGCAGCAGGGTGTTGATGTGCTGACCGTCGACGTCGGCGTCCGCCATCAGGATGATCTTGTGATAGCGGAGCTTCTCGATGTCGAAGTCCTCGTGCACACCGGTGCCGAAGGCGGAGATCAGCGCCTGGACCTCGGTGTTCTGCAGGATCTTGTCGACGCGGGCCTTCTCGACGTTCAGGATCTTGCCGCGGATCGGCAGGATGGCCTGGTACATCGGGTTGCGGCCGGACTTGGCCGAGCCGCCGGCGGAGTCACCCTCGACGATGAAGATCTCGCACTTGGCGGGGTCGTTCGACTGGCAGTCGGACAGCTTGCCCGGCAGCGACGCCGACTCCAGGAGGCCCTTGCGACGGGTCAGGTCGCGCGCCTTGCGCGCGGCCACGCGCGCGGTGGCGGCCTGGATCGACTTGCGGATGATGTCCGCGGCCTCGTTCGGGTTGCGGTCCAGCCAGTCGTTGAGGTGCTCGTAGACCGCCCGCTGGACGAAGGTCTTGACCTCCGTGTTGCCCAGCTTGGTCTTGGTCTGGCCCTCGAACTGCGGCTCGCTCAGCTTGACCGAGATGATCGCCGTCAGACCCTCGCGGATGTCGTCGCCCGTGAGGTTGTCGTCCTTCTCGCGGAGCAGCTTCTTGTCGCGCGCGTACTTGTTGATCAGCGAGGTCAGCGCCGCACGGAAGCCCTCCTCGTGCGTGCCGCCCTCGTGGGTGTGGATGATGTTGGCGAACGAGTAGACGCCCTCGCTGTAGCCGCTGTTCCACTGCATCGCGACCTCGAGGGACAGGTTCTTGTCCTTGTCCTCGGCGTCGAGGTCGATCACGGTGGGGTGGATCAGCTCGCCCTTGCGCGAGTTGAGGTACTTCACGAAGTCGACGATGCCGCCCTCGTAGTGGTACCTGACCGTGCGCGCGGTCGCCTCGGCGGCCGCCTCGGCGTCCGGGTCGTCGGCGCCGACGGTCGCCTTCGCGGACTCGCGCTCGTCGGTGAGCGTGATCGTGAGGCCCTTGTTGAGGAAGGCCATCTCCTGGAAGCGCCGCGAGAGCGTCTCGAAGGAGTACTCGGTCGTCTCGAAGATGTCCGGGTCGGCCCAGAAGGTCACCGACGTGCCGGTCTCGTCGGTCGCCTCGTGCTGGGCGAGCGGCGCCGTCGGGGCGCCCATCTTGTAGTCCTGCGTCCAGCGGTGGCCGTCCGTCTTGATCTCGACGGAGACCTTGGTGGACAGGGCGTTCACGACCGACACGCCGACACCGTGCAGACCGCCGGAGACGGCGTAGCCGCCGCCGCCGAACTTGCCGCCCGCGTGCAGCACGGTCAGCACGACCTCGACGGCCGGCTTGCCCTCGGAGGCCACGATGCCCACCGGGATGCCGCGGCCGTTGTCGACGACGCGTACCGCGCCGTCGGCCAGGATCGTCACGTCGATGGTGTCCGCGTGCCCGGCCAGGGCCTCGTCGACGGAGTTGTCGACGACCTCCTGCACCATGTGGTGCAGACCGCGCTCACCGGTCGAGCCGATGTACATGCCAGGGCGCTTGCGCACGGCATCCAAGCCTTCGAGGACCTGGATGTTGCTGGCGGTGTACTGGTTGTTCTCGTTGGGGTCGCCGGAATCGGCCACGAAGCGCCCTTTCTGGCACAGCACAGGCCGTTCTCCGGGCATACGGGAGCGGCTGCGTCGTTCGACTTGTTCCGCAGGGTGGCGGGATTGTCTCCCAGTCTACCGGTAGCGCCGACAGTCATGGGGGTTTGCCGGTACCTGAGTCCGCATGTGCCGCCCTGCGCGGGCGCGAGACGACTCCCCATATCCAGATAGGGGCTTCAGACGCCCCTGACGGCCACCCAGCGCTTCGGGCCGTAGCGCGCAGTGGGCAAGTCCTCCGCCGCGTCGTGAACGACTCCGCCGCCACGTCGTGGGCGACCCCGCCGCCGCGTCGTGGGCATACGTTCCGCAGGGGCGGAACGGGTGGGCACGACGCCCACGCGCAACGGCGTCCTTCCGCCCGGACCCGCGCCCTACGCGCCCGAAAAGCCCACCGGGCACCAAGCCGCAAGCGAGCCCCGAAAACGGCCGCCCGGCACCCTGGCCGCACGCGCCCGCCCCTGGCCGCCCGGCGCCTAGCCGTACGTGTCTCCGGGCCCGACGCTGCCAGGCGCCCTCAGCGGCCCGTACCCCCGCCGCGGCGCCCCCGGCCCGAGGACCTTGATCATTCGCACGGTCCCGTGCCCCAGGTCCTCGTTCAGCCGCGCGACGAGCGTCGGCGCGAGCAGCCGCAGCTGCGTCGCCCACGCCGTCGAGTCGCACTGCACGGTCAGCACCCGCGCGTCCGGCTCGTCGTCGAACTTCAGCGGTACGCAGTGCTTCGCCAGGTCCTCGCCGACGATCTGCGGCCAGCGGCCCATGACCCCGCCCACCGCCGCGGGCGTCTCCCAGCCGCGCTCGGTGATCAGCCGGTTGATCGCGGCGCCGAGCGCCATCGGGTCGCGGCCGTCGGCGCGGGCGCCGGAGCGCAGTCCGCCGCCCCGCCGGGCCTGCTTCTTCTGCTGGGCGGCCGCGCCCCGCGCCTTCGCCTGCTCCTTGGCGGCGCGCAGCGCGACCCGCGCGAGGTCGACGCCGGAGTGCTCGGGGACGGCGGGCGCCGCCGCCTTGTCCACAGGCTGTTCGCTCATACCCGCTCCACCGTTCCGCCGGCCACCCCGTACCGCGTGCCCGCGAGGACGCCCGGCACGTCGTCGTCCACCGCGGCCGTCACGAGGACCTGCTCGCCGTCCGCGACCAGCTCCGCGAGCCGCTCGCGCCGCCGCGCGTCGAGTTCGGCGAAGACGTCGTCGAGGACGAGGACCGGTTCGTTGCCCTCGGAGCGGAGCAGGTCGTACGAGGCCAGCCGCAGCGCCAGCGCGTACGACCAGGACTCGCCGTGGCTCGCGTACCCCTTCGCGGGCAGGTCGCCGAGCTTGAGCAGCAGCTCGTCCCGGTGCGGTCCGACGAGCGTGACGCCCCGCTCGATCTCCTGCTTGCGGACCTCGGCGAGGGCGGCGATCAGCTGCTCGTACAGCTCCTCGCGGGTGTGCCCGGTGCCCGGCGCGGAGGGCCGGTACTCCAGGAGGATCGGGCCGCCGCCGGGGGCGAGCTGCTCGTACGCCTTGTCGGCGAGCGGCTGCAGTACGCCGATGAGGTCGAGGCGCTGGGCGAGCAGCTCGGCGCCCGCCCTGGCCAGGTGCTGGTCCCAGACGTCGAGGGTCGACAGGTCCATGCCGCGGCCGCCGTGCCTGCGGGCCATGGCCGCCGACTTCAGGAGCGTGTTGCGCTGCTTGAGCACGCGCTCGTAGTCGGAGCGCACGCCCGCCATGCGCGGCGTGCGGGCCGTGATCAGTTCGTCGAGGAAGCGCCGGCGCTCGCCGGGGTCGCCCTTCACCAGGGCGAGGTCCTCGGGCGCGAACAGCACGGTCCGTACGATGCCCAGCACGTCACGCGGTCTGACCTGCGAGGACCTGTTGATGCGGGCGCGGTTGGCCCGGCCCGGGTTGAGTTCGAGCTCCACCAGCTGGGAGCGCTCGCCCTGGGTGACGGCGGCGCGGATGACCGCGCGCTCCGCCCCCATCCGGACGAGCGGGGCGTCGGACGCGACGCGGTGGCTGCCGAGCGTCGCCAGATAGCCGACGGCCTCGACCAGGTTGGTCTTGCCCTGGCCGTTGGCGCCCACGAAAGCGGTGACGCCCGGGTCGAGCGGAACCTCGACCCGGGCGTACGAGCGGAAGTCGGCCAGCGAGAGATGCGTGACGTGCATGGTGGGCGCCGACCTTCTTCCCCCGGCGGCTGTGCACCGCGGGGTGCACAGCCTGTGGATTACTTCTTCGTCTCGACCGCGTGGCCACCGAACTGGTTGCGCAGCGCGGCGATCATCTTCATCTGCGGGGAGTCGTCCTGCCGCGAAGCGAACCGCGCGAACAGCGACGCGGTGATCGCCGGCAGCGGTACGGCGTTGTCGATGGCGGCCTCGACCGTCCACCGGCCCTCGCCGGAGTCCGACGCGTAGCCGCGCAGCTTGTCCAGGTGCTCGTCCTCGTCCAGCGCGTTCACCGCGAGGTCCAGCAGCCAGGAACGGATGACCGTGCCCTCCTGCCAGGAGCGGAAGACCTCGCGCACGTCGGTGACGGAGTCGACCTTCTCCAGGAGCTCCCAGCCCTCGGCGTAGGCCTGCATCATCGCGTACTCGATGCCGTTGTGGACCATCTTCGCGAAGTGGCCGGCGCCGACCTTGCCCGCGTGGACCGAGCCGAACTCGCCCTCGGGCTTGAGGGCGTCGAAGATCGGCTGGACCCGCGCGACGTCCTCGGCGGAGCCGCCGTACATCAGCGCGTAGCCGTTCTCCAGGCCCCAGACGCCGCCGGAGACGCCGCAGTCGACGAACCCGATGCCCTTGGCGGCGAGCTCCTCGGCGTGCTTCTCGTCGTCGGTCCAGCGCGAGTTGCCGCCGTCCACGACGATGTCGCCGGGGGAGAGCAGATCGGCCAGCTCGTCGATGGTGGACTGGGTCGCGGCACCGGCCGGGACCATGACCCACACGACGCGCGGACCCTTGAGCTTGCCCACAAGTTCTTCGAGGCTGTGGACATCGGCGAGGTCCGGGTTGCGGTCGTATCCGATGACGGTGTGGCCTGCGCGGCGGATGCGCTCGCGCATGTTGCCGCCCATCTTGCCGAGACCGACGAGACCGAGCTCCATCAGAGATTCCTTAAGCGTCGTGTGCGGTTTACCCGGGTCCGAGCCTACGCCCGGACCCGGGTGCACACCTGTGGGGTCAGCCGCTCAGGCGATGCCCCGAAGAACCGGTATCAACCGGACAGACGAACCGGCATGATCAGGTACTTGTACGCCTCGTCCGCCTCGGCGTCCAGGGCGGGCTTGCCGCTCAGCAGGGCCGGCTTCGTGGAGGTCGTGAAGGAGAGCTGGGCGACCGGGGAGTCGATGGCGCTCAGGCCGTCGAGCAGGAAGGTCGGGTTGAAGGCGATCGAGATGTCGTCGCCCTCCAGCTGCGCGTCCACACGCTCCACAGCCTGTGCGTCGTCGCTGGAGCCGGCCTCCAGGATCAGCACGCCCTGCTCGAAGCTCAGCCGGACCGGGGTGTTGCGCTCGGCCACCAGGGCCACGCGCTTCACGGCCTCGACGAAGGGGGCGGTCTCGATCACCGCGACCGAGTTGAACTCGGTGGGGAAGAGCGTCCGGTACTTCGGCAGGTCGCCTTCGAGCAGCCGGGTCGTGGTGCGGCGGCCCGCGCCCTCGAAGCCGATGAGGCCCTCGCCCTTGCCGGAGCCGGAGAGCGCCAGGGTGACCGTGTCGCCGCTGGTGAGCGCCTTGGCGGTGTCCAGGAGGGTCTTCGCGGGCACCAGGGCGACCGCGGAGGCGTCCGGGGACTCCGGCTTCCACAGGAACTCGCGGACCGCGAAGCGGTAGCGGTCGGTGGAGGCCAGCGTGACCGTGTCGCCCTCGATCTCGATGCGCACACCGGTGAGGACGGGCAGCGTGTCGTCACGGCCGGCGGCGATGGCCACCTGGGCGGCGGCGGAGGCGAAGACCTCACCGGGGACGGTGCCGGTCGCGGTGGGCATCTCCGGCAGAGCCGGGTACTCCTCCACAGGCAGGGTGTGGAGGGTGAAGCGGGAGGAGCCGCAGACGACGGTCGCCCGTACACCGTCTGTGGAAATCTCCACCGGACGGTTGGGGAGGGCGCGGCAGATGTCGGCGAGCAGTCGGCCGGAGACGAGGACGGTGCCGTCCTCCTCGACCTCCGCCTCGACGGAGACCCGGGCCGAGACCTCGTAGTCGAAGCTCGAGAAGCTCAGCGCGCCGTCCTCGGCCTTCAGCAGAAGGCCCGCGAGGACGGGAGCCGGCGGACGGGCGGGGAGGCTGCGGGCCACCCAGGCCACCGCCTCGGCAAGTACGTCGCGCTCCACCCGGATCTTCACCGGAACCGCCTCCTGCTTGTTGCTGGCTCTTCGTCGACTGCGGGAACCAGTCTGACGTACGCCGCCGACACTCGGTGCTGCTCGGGGTCAAGTCGCGACGAGAGCGCGTCGGAGCTCCGGCGCCGAGTTGTGCACAGGCCCCACTTCGAAGCGGATTCCTAGCTAACTCTAAGTGGGAGTAGTAGTAGGGCCTGTGGAAACGGTGGATAACGTCGTTTTCGCAGGTCAGGCCCAGTTTTTTGTCCACCGACCCTGTGGGTGGAACCCGTGGAAAACCAGGGGTATCTGTGGACACGGGAAAGTTCTGCACACCCCATACACAGGCCACGGGGAGTTCTCCCCAGCGCTGTCCCCAGCTTTCCCCAGGTTCCCCACAGCCCAAACGTCTCCCTTGGTGTGACCGCTTTCACTCGACCCGGTGAGTGGGGTCGTTTTGTTGCCGAACAGTGGACAGCGGTGTGGAGAAGCTGTGGGCAACCAGCCGTCCCCTGTGGGCAGCCAGTGGACAACCTTCCGGACCCCCTGTGGACAAAAGATTTATCCACAGGCTGTGGGGATCGTTTGCCAACAATTCCACAGGGTCCTGACCTGGGGTGATGGTCTGTCAACAGCACCGCCTGTGGACACGTTCCGGATAACTCGACAGTCCCCACCCTGTGGACGGGAGATCATCCCCCAATCTGTGGAGAACCTGCCAGCGGAACGGAGCAATCGAACGGCGGGCACGCGTCCCCCGGCCCGCCGCCGGTCCCCGGGAACGCCGAAGGGCGCTCCGGGAGGTGTCCCGGAGCGCCCTTCGGAGGCCGTAGAGGCCCCGCGTCAGCCGTTCTTGATGCGGTTCGTGAGCTCGGTGACCTGGTTGTAGATGGAGCGCCGCTCCGCCATCAGGGCGCGGATCTTGCGGTCCGCGTGCATCACCGTCGTGTGGTCCCGGCCGCCGAACTGCGCGCCGATCTTCGGCAGCGACAGGTCCGTGAGCTCACGGCACAGGTACATGGCGATCTGCCGGGCCGTCACCAGCACGCGGCTGCGCGAGGATCCGCAGAGGTCCTCCACCGTCAGACCGAAGTAGTCCGCCGTGGCCGCCATGATCGCGGGCGCGGTGATCTCCGGCGAGCTGTCCTCGCCGCCGGGGATCAGGTCCTTGAGGACGATCTCGGTGAGCCCCAGGTCCACCGGCTGCCGGTTGAGGCTCGCGAAGGCCGTCACCCGGATCAGCGCGCCCTCCAGCTCGCGGATGTTCCGGGAGATCCGCGAGGCGATGAACTCCAGTACCTCCGGCGGGGCGTTGAGCTGCTCCTGCACCGCCTTCTTGCGGAGGATCGCGATGCGCGTCTCCAGCTCCGGCGGCTGCACGTCGGTGGTGAGGCCCCACTCGAAGCGGTTGCGCAGCCGGTCCTCCAGGGTCACCAGCTGCTTGGGCGGCCGGTCGGAGGAGAGCACGATCTGCTTGTTCGCGTTGTGCAGGGTGTTGAAGGTGTGGAAGAACTCCTCCTGCGTCGACTCCTTGCTCGCCAGGAACTGGATGTCGTCGACGAGCAGGATGTCCACATCGCGGTAGCGCTTGCGGAACGCGTCGCCCTTGCCGTCGCGGATCGAGTTGATGAACTCGTTGGTGAACTCCTCGGAGCTCACGTACCGCACGCGCGTGCCCGGGTAGAGGCTCCGCGCGTAGTGTCCGATCGCGTGCAGCAGGTGGGTCTTGCCGAGCCCCGACTCCCCGTAGATGAAGAGCGGGTTGTACGCCTTGGCCGGCGCTTCGGCCACCGCCACGGCGGCCGCGTGCGCGAACCGGTTCGAGGAACCGATGACGAAGGTGTCGAAGAGGTACTTGGGGTTGAGCCGCGCGTGCTGCTCGCCCGGAGCGCCGGCCCCGCCGCCCTGGCCGGACGACGACGGGCCGTGACCACCGGGGCCGCCCACGGGACCGGGAACCGGACCGCCGCCCGGCCGGGGGCCGGGACGGGCGCCGTGGTTCTGCGGGTCGGGCAGCTCGGCCCGCTCGGGCCGCTGCTGCTCGTAACCCCGCGACGGCTCGTCGTAGCGGGGCTGCCGCGACTGGTCCGGTCCGGTGTACGGGGCACGCTCCTGGTAGCCGCCGACCCGCGGCTGCTGCCAGGAGAGGTCCTCCTGGGTGCGCGGCCAGGCGCCGGGGTCGGGCCGCTGCTGTCCGTAGTCCGGATAGGCGGGGCGGGCCGTGGGCAGGCCGTCGCCGGGCATCGGCCGGTGGCCGTACCCGTCGTACTTCTCGTACGGCTCGGGCTGCGCGCGCTCGTCGTAGCGGGGCGGCTGCGGCTGCTGTGCCGCGGGCGCGGGCGGCGTCGGCTCGCCGACGGAGTCGTCGACGGTGATCGCGATCCGGATCGGCCGGCCGCACTCACGGCTGAGCGTCTCGCTGATCAGCGGGGCGAGCCGGCCTTCGAGGACGCGCTTGCCCCATTCGTTCGGCACCGCGAGGAGCGCCGTGTCCGCGACCAGGGCGAGCGGCTGGCAGCGCTCGATCCACTGCTTGTCCTTGGACTCGATGCCCGGCTGGCCGTCGGCGAGAAGCTGCTCGAGGACCCGTGGCCACACTGCGGCAAGATCGGCAGGTACGTCAGCCACAGGGCACGCTTTCTCGCAGGTCCCCACGATGGTGTGGTTCTCGGGGGACAGTGGGTCGAAGTCCGTGAGGACGTGTCCGTTGAGGACAGGTGGGACAGAACGGCAAAAGATTGTGGAGACCGTCCACGGTAGTCGGGCCGCCTGACGTGGTTCAAGTTGTTGTCCACAGCCTGTGCACAATGGGGGGTGGCGACAAGTCGGTTTGACCGGATGGCGTAGCCGCGCGTACCGTAACCAGGTCGAGTTGTCGATGGCTGCTGCCGCCTGCCTCCGATGGGCAAAGATCACGGTCAGTGATCGTGAAGCGGTGCACTCGGGCGTATTGCGAGCTACTCGTGGGCGCACGGTGACAGCCAGGCGATGTCCCGCCACCACCCGAATCATTTCTGGAGCCCCCGAGTGAGCAAGCGCACCTTCCAGCCGAACAACCGTCGTCGCGCGAAGACCCACGGTTTCCGCCTGCGCATGCGTACCCGTGCCGGCCGCGCCATCCTGGCGAACCGCCGCAGCAAGGGTCGCGCGAGCCTGTCCGCCTGATCCACTTAAACAGGTCATGACGTGCTGCCTACCGAGAATCGGCTGAGGCGGCGCGAGGACTTCGCAACCGCGGTACGCCGAGGTCGCCGGGCCGGTCGCCCGCTCCTCGTCGTCCACCTACGTAGCGGTGCAACGGACCCGCACGCGCCTGGGGAGAGCGCTCCCCCGTCGCGTGCGGGTTTCGTCGTGAGCAAAGCCGTAGGAGTTGCGGTCGTACGCAACAAGGTGAAGCGACGTCTGCGCCACCTCGTTCGCGACCGACTCGCCGAGCTGCCCCCCGGTAGCCTGGTGGTCGTACGGGCGTTGCCCGGAGCCGGCGACGCCGACCACGCACAGCTGGCCCGAGACCTGGACGCCGCTCTCCAGCGGCTGCTGGGAGGGGGCACGCGATGAAGTACCCGCTGCTGGCTCTCATCAAGCTGTACCAGTGGACGATCAGCCCGCTTCTCGGGCCCGTCTGCCGGTACTACCCGTCGTGTTCCCACTACGGATTCACGGCCATCGACCGGCATGGCGCGATCAAGGGCACGGCCCTGACCGCCTGGCGCATCCTGCGGTGCAACCCGTGGTCGCCCGGCGGTGTGGATCACGTTCCTCCGCGCAAGCGCCCCCGCTGGCACGAGATGCTGCGGAACGCGCTGCGCGGCGACAAGGGCGGGTCCCCCGCCGAGACGAGCCCGGCCGCCGAGACCTCGCCCAATGCTCAAGGAGCCTGATTAGTGGACACGATTGCCAGTCTGTTCAGCTTCATCACCTGGCCCGTTTCCTGGGTCATCGTCCAGTTCCACAAGGTGTACGGGGCGATCTTCGGCCCTGACACGGGCTGGGCCTGGGGCCTGTCCATCGTGTCTCTCGTGGTGCTGATCCGCATCTGCCTGATCCCGCTGTTCGTCAAGCAGATCAAGTCGACGCGGAACATGCAGGCGCTCCAGCCGAAGATGAAGGCGATCCAGGAGCGCTACAAGAGCGACAAGCAGCGTCAGTCCGAAGAGATGATGAAGCTGTACAAGGAGACGGGTACCAACCCGCTCTCCTCGTGCCTTCCCATCCTGGCGCAGTCGCCGTTCTTCTTCGCGCTGTACCACGTGCTCTCTGCGATCGCCTCGGGCAAGGAGATCGGCGTCATCGACGGCCCGCTGCTCGCCAGCGCCCGTCAGGCCCACATCTTCGGTGCCCCGCTCGCCTCGAAGTTCACGGACACCGCCGCCGAGGTCGCCGCTCTCGACGCCTCGATCACGTCGGTCCGGATCGTCACCGCGGTCATGATCGTCATGATGTCGGCCTCGCAGTTCTTCACCCAGCGCCAGCTGATGATGAAGAACGTCGACCTCACGGTGAAGACGCCGTACATGCAGCAGCAGAAGATGCTCATGTACATCTTCCCGCTGATCTTCGCCGGCATGGGCATCAACTTCCCCGTCGGTGTCCTCATCTACTGGCTGACCACCAACGTGTGGACCATGGGCCAGCAGATGTACGTGATCAACCAGAACCCGACCCCGGGCAGCAAGGCGCAGGACTCCTACCTCCAGCGCCTCCTGAAGAACATCACGCAGCACGGCGAGGTCCGCGGCCGTCGGCGCAAGGCCATCGTCAAGGTGATCGTCGCCAAGGGCAGCGACCGCAACGAGAACGAGCGCCGCTTCTTCGTGGGCCTCTCCAAGGCCGGCTTCGCGGCGCAGGCCGACGGCACCGTGATCAAGAGCGACACGATCGAGGCCGAGGTCGAGGGCGGTGCTGCGGCCAAGCGGCAGCAGCCCAAGCGCCAGACCAAGGCCCAGCGCCAGGCCGCCGCCCCGCAGGGCGCGGTCAAGGACACCGAGGAAGCCTCCGAGCCGGCCGCCGAGCAGGCGACCACCTCGCTCGAGAAGAAGCCTCAGGGCCAGGCCGAGGCCAAGGACGAGGCACAGGGCGACAAGCCCGCGCGTCCGAGCCGTGCCAACTCCGGAGGCTCCCGTCAGGGCAAGTCCGGCCAGCGCAAGG
The DNA here is from genome assembly GCF_042262805.1 of Streptomyces sp. NPDC056361. Taxonomy (NCBI): domain Bacteria; kingdom Bacillati; phylum Actinomycetota; class Actinomycetes; order Kitasatosporales; family Streptomycetaceae; genus Streptomyces; species Streptomyces sp. NPDC056361. Next base: position 47,164 of record NZ_JBHJQI010000029.1, on the reverse strand, counting down.
GCCAGCAGCGGCCCAAGCACCCGTCGTCCAAGAAGTAAGCCTCCACGAAGCAAGAAGGAGTCCATCCGTGACGGAAGGCACCACCTCCGCCGCCGCCGAGGGTGGCGACACCCTGACCCGCCTGGAGCAGGAGGGTGAGATCGCGGCCGACTACCTCGAAGGCCTGCTCGACATCGCCGACCTGGACGGCGACATCGACATGGACGTCGAGGCGGACCGGGCAGCGGTCTCGATCATCAGCGACTCCAGCAGCCGTGAGCTGCAGAAGCTCGTGGGTCGCGACGGTGAGGTCCTGGAGGCTCTCCAGGAGCTGACGCGCCTGGCCGTGCACCGGGAGACCGGTGACCGCAGCCGACTGATGCTCGACATCGCCGGCTTCCGGGCCAAGAAGCGCTCCGAGCTCGCCGAGCTGGGCGCCAAGGCGGCGGACGAGGTGAAGTCCACCGGCCAGCCGGTCAAGCTGGACCCGATGACGCCGTTCGAGCGCAAGGTCGTGCACGACGCGATCGCCGCGGCCGGTCTGCGCAGCGAGTCCGAGGGCGAGGAGCCGCAGCGCTTCGTCGTCGTGCTCCCCGCCTGACCCCTCACGTAGTGTCGGCCCCGTCTGTTCGCAGGCGGGGCCGATCTTTGTCAGCCTGATAGTCAGCCACCACAGTGCGCTCGCATGTGAAGCGTGCGGTACGGAAGGACGGTTCCCGTGACGGAGGCAGCGGAGCTCCCCGAGGCGCCTGAGCAGGCGCGGACAGTCTTCGGCGAGTACTTCCCGGAGGCCGTGCGCTACGCGGAGCTCCTCGCGGACGCGGGTGTGAAGCGCGGTCTGATCGGCCCGCGCGAGGTTCCGCGGCTCTGGGAACGCCACCTGCTGAACTGTGCCGTCCTCGCGGAGGCCGTCCCCGAGGGCGTCACCGTCTGCGACGTGGGTTCGGGCGCCGGTCTTCCCGGTATCCCCCTGGCCCTGGTCCGGCGCGACCTGAAGATCACGCTCCTGGAGCCGCTCCTTCGCCGGACGAACTTCCTCCAGGAGGTCGTCGAGCTGCTCGGCCTCGACCACGTGACCGTGGTCCGCGGACGAGCCGAGGAGATGCTCGGCAAGATCACGCCCGTACACGTGGTGACCGCCCGCGCGGTGGCTCCTCTGGACCGGCTGGCGGGCTGGGGCGTTCCTCTGCTGCGCCCGTACGGCGAGATGCTGGCGCTCAAGGGGGACACCGCCGAGGAGGAGATCAACGGTGCCCGTGCCGCTCTCTCCCGGCTCGGTGTGGTGGAGACCTCGGTGCTCCAGGTCGGCGAGGGGATCGTCGACCCACTGACCACCGTGGTGCGGGTGGAGGTCGGTGAGAGCCCGGGCGGTGTGCGTTTCGCGGCCAAGCGGGCCAAGGCGGCCCGTACGAGCAAGACCCGCCGGCGCCGCTGAGCGTCGCATACGCACCATTTCGGAGTGTCGAGCGGTCTCGGCCGGGCAGCACGGGCATGGTGTTTCACGTGAAACGTCGCTCACTGCTGCAGGGGATCATCAGCCGCGGTCGCGCGGCTGCCACGCCCCGGGACCGCGGCCCCCGCGTGAAGCCACTCGCGAGGGTTACGGAGTTGTCCACAGAGGTGGATTCACCCACAGAACCACCGGCCTCGCTGGTTCACGACCCCGAAAGCATGGCAGGCTCTCCTCATCGCGAGCCTGAAGCCGAGGAGAGTGAATCCTTGCGGTCCGACGCCAACATCGCGGGACCGATGACCGATCCGGTCCCCGGTCCCCGAACCGAATCGGTGGGGGAGGATGTTTCACGTGAAACACCGCCCCCGATGGACGACACCCCCATTGGTCGTGCTGCCCAGCTGGCAGTAGAAGCCCTGGGTCGTGCCGGTGAGGGGCTTCCCCGACCGGCCCAGACTCGCGTGATGGTGGTCGCCAATCAGAAGGGCGGCGTGGGCAAGACGACCACGACGGTCAACCTTGCCGCGTCCCTCGCCCTGCACGGGGCACGGGTCCTGGTCATCGACCTGGACCCGCAGGGCAATGCCTCCACGGCGCTCGGCATCGACCACCACGCCGAGGTCCCCTCGATCTACGACGTCCTGGTCGACAGCAGGCCGCTCTCCGAAGTGGTGCAGCCCGTCCTGGAAGTCGAGGGCCTCTTCTGCGCCCCGGCCACCATCGACCTCGCGGGTGCGGAGATCGAGCTCGTGTCGCTGGTGGCCCGTGAGAGCCGCCTACAGCGGGCGATCCAGGCGTACGAGCAGCCGCTCGACTACATCCTGATCGACTGCCCGCCCTCGCTCGGTCTCCTCACCGTCAACGCCATGGTGGCGGGCGCCGAGGTGCTGATCCCGATCCAGTGCGAGTACTACGCGCTGGAGGGGCTCGGACAGCTCCTGCGGAACGTCGACCTGGTGCGCGGGCACCTGAACCCCGGGCTCCACGTCTCGACGATCCTGCTCACCATGTACGACGGCAGGACGAGGCTCGCCTCCCAGGTCGCCGAAGAGGTACGCACCCACTTCAGCGAGGAGGTGCTCCGGACCAGCATTCCGAGGTCCGTCCGCATCTCCGAGGCGCCGAGCTACGGCCAGACGGTCCTCACTTATGACCCGGGCTCCAGTGGAGCCCTGTCGTATCTCGAGGCGGCCCGTGAGATCGCCCTGCGGGGGGCCACCATGTACTACGACCCCCAGCACGCCCAGGGAGGGCACGCCCAGGGAGGGCACGCCCACGGAGGGCACGCCCAGGTAGGGCACCAGAACAACCAGCGCAGCATGTCGGAGGGGATCCAGTGAGCGAGCGACGTAGGGGATTGGGGCGCGGGCTCGGTTCGCTGATTCCTACGGCTCCCCAGGAACGGCAGGTGCCGGCGGTCGGTGTCGGGGCGGGCACGACTTCCTCCGGCTCGGCCCCCGTCCTGACCACGGAGCGCGGAGTGGCCGCCGCGAAGCTGGCGACGCTTCCCCAGAGCGCCCAGTCCCCGGAATCGATGGTGTCGTGGAACGAGCCCGAGGCGGTGGCCGCCCCGGCGTCCCCGGCCGGCGCGCACTTCGCGGAGCTGCCGCTCGACTCCATCACGCCGAACCCGCGCCAGCCGCGTGAGGTCTTCGACGAGGACGCCCTGGCCGAGCTGATCGCCTCCATCAAGGAGGTCGGTCTTCTCCAGCCCGTGGTCGTGCGCCAGGCGGGCGCCGAGCGCTACGAGCTCATCATGGGCGAGCGGCGGTGGCGTGCGTGCCGCGAGGCCGGCCTGGAGAAGATCCCGGCCATCGTGCGGCACACGGACGACGAGAAGCTTCTCCTGGACGCCCTCCTGGAGAACCTGCACCGGGCTCAGCTGAACCCGCTGGAAGAGGCGGCGGCCTACGACCAGCTGCTCAAGGACTTCAACTGCACCCATGACCAGCTGGCCGACCGGATCGGACGCTCGCGTCCGCAGGTCTCCAACACGCTCCGGCTGTTGCGGCTCTCCCCGCCGGTCCAGAGCCGGGTCGCCGCCGGAGTGATCTCCGCCGGTCACGCGCGCGCCCTGCTGGGCGTCGAGGACCCGGAGGCCCAGGACAAGCTGGCGTACCGGATCGTGTCCGAGGGGCTCTCGGTGCGTTCCGTCGAGGAGATCGTCACGCTCATGGGCTCGGAGACCGGGTCCCCGGTCAAGCCGAAGGGCCCCCGCGCGGGAGCCCGGGTGTCGCCGGCGCTCACGGATCTCGCCTCCCGGCTGTCGGACCGCTTCGAGACCCGGGTGAAGGTCGACCTGGGGCAGAAGAAGGGCAAGATCGTCGTCGAGTTCGCCTCGATGGACGATCTGGACCGGATCCTCTCGACGCTGGCTCCCGGAGAGGGACGCGTCATGGACAACAAGAGCGGCGAGCAGGACTGACCCCTCCCGCTCCACCACGTCCGCTCAGGGCGGGCCTCGCTCCGGGATTGACCGGAACGCGGCCCGCCCTTTGCCTGTGTGCGGTATCGCCCTGATCACCCGATGGATACGATTCCGAGAGGCGTATTCGTACTCGATGGCGAGGGAATCGGGGAGAGGTCGTGGGGCGTCGGCTCGTACCGCTCACGCTGGACAACCTTCCGGATCTTCCCAAGCGGTGTCGCTCGTGTGTCTTCTGGGAGCTCGACCCGGTCAGTGGGGAAGCGGCGGTCAAGGCGGGTCGCCCGGAGCTCGAGAAGGAAGCCTGGATCTCGGCCGTTCTGCTGGAGTGGGGATCCTGCGGGCGGGTGGTCTACGTGGACGAGGTGCCCGTCGGCTACGTGCTCTACGCTCCCCCGGCCTACGTGCCGCGCTCCACCGCCTTCCCGACGAGCCCCGTGGCGGCGGACGCCGTCCAGCTGATGACGGCCTGGATCATGCCGGGCTACCAGGGGCAGGGGCTGGGGCGGGTGATGGTGCAGACCGTGGCCAAGGACGTGATGCGGCGGGGCTTCAAGGCGGTCGAGGCATTCGGGGACGCCCGCTGGAAGGAGCCCGCCTGCGTGCTGCCCGCCGACCATCTGCTCGCGGTGGGCTTCAAGACCGTCCGCCCGCATTACGCCTTCCCGCGGCTGCGACTGGAGCTGAGAACGACGCTCTCCTGGAAGGAGGACGTCGAGATGGCCCTGGACCGGCTCCTCGGCGCCGTACAGAAGGAGCCTGCCCTCCGGCCGCTCTGAGCCTGAGGGAGGCCTTGGGTGGGCCTAAGGGGGCCTCGGACGGGTCTCGGAAAACGGAAAGGCCCGCCCCCTCTCGGGGACGGGCCTTCGCTGTTTCACGTGAAACAGCGAGCGATCATCAGGCCTTGGCCTCGACGAAGGGCTCCAGGTCGCGCAGGATCGCGGCCTTCGGCTTGGCGCCGACGATGGTCTTCACGACCTCGCCACCCTGGTAGACGTTCAGCGTCGGGATGGACATGACGCCGTACTTGGCGGCCGTGGCCGGGTTCTCGTCGATGTTGAGCTTCACGACCTCGATCTCACCGTGCTCGGCGGCGATGGCCTCCAGCGACGGGGCGATCTGACGGCACGGTCCGCACCAGGCGGCCCAGAAGTCCACCAGGACGGGCTTGTCGCTGTTGAGGACGTCCTCTTCGAAGGAAGCGTCGGTCACAGTCTTGAGGGCCACAGCGGCCTCCTTGATCTCGCGGGGTGTAGGGGTGAGGCGGAAGTCGGTAGATCAGACCGCGGGGGTCTCGGCCAGCTTCTCGCTGTCGGCGAGCGCGGACAGGAAGCGCTCGGCGTCGAGAGCGGCGGAGCAGCCGGTACCGGCGGCCGTGATGGCCTGGCGGTAGGTGTGGTCGACGACGTCGCCGGCACCGAAGACACCCGTGAGGTTGGTGCGCGTCGACGGGGCGGCCACCTTGAGGTAGCCCTCCTCGTCGAGGTCCAGCTGACCCTTGAAGAGCTCGGTGCGCGGGTCGTGGCCCACGGCGATGAAGAGGCCGGTGACCGCGAGCTCGCGGGTCTCGCCGGTCTTCGTGTCGCGCAGGGTGACACCGCTCAGCTTCTGCTCGCCGTGGATCTCGGTGACCTCGCTGTCCCAGGCGAAGGAGATCTTCGGGTCGGCGAAGGCGCGCTCCTGCATGGCCTTCGAGGCGCGCAGGGTGTCACGGCGGTGGACGATCGTGACGGACTTGGCGAAGCGCGAGAGGAAGGTGGCCTCCTCGATCGCGGTGTCGCCGCCGCCGACGACGGCGATGTCCTGGTCCTTGAAGAAGAACCCGTCACAGGTGGCGCACCAGGAGACACCACGGCCGGAGAGCGTGTCCTCGTTGGGCAGGCCGAGCTTGCGGTGCTGGGAGCCGGTCGTGACGATGACGGCCTTGGCGCGGTGCACGGTGCCGGCGGTGTCGGTGACGGTCTTGATGTCACCGGTCAGGTCCACGGCGATGACGTCGTCCGGGACGAGCTCGGCGCCGAAGCGCTCCGCCTGGGCCCGCATGTTGTCCATCAGGTCCGGGCCCATGATGCCGTCACGGAAGCCGGGGAAGTTCTCGACCTCGGTCGTGTTCATCAGCGCGCCACCGGCGGTGACGGCACCCTCGAAGACCAGAGGCTTCAGCGACGCTCGGGCCGTGTAGAGCGCAGCGGTGTACCCCGCGGGCCCGGAGCCGATGATGATCACGTTACGGACGTCGCTCACGGGTTTCTTCCTCGTCTCTGCAGACTGCCACTGCCTACGGGGGCGGTTGCCTCGGTCGCTCTCACCCCACCCAACGGATCCTAAGGGGCGTGCATTCCCGAGACCGCCGCGCGGCACCGTGGACGCCGCGGAGAGACGTCAGGAGCGAGGGTACGTCTGGCTCAGCAGAACGTCGGCGGCCGGGCTCGAACCGTCCGCGGACCCGTCGGCGCAGGAGGCGTCGAGCACATAGGCCTGGACCCGCGTGCTGTCGGAGCGATCGGCCAGGAGCAGCAGATAGGCGGGCATGCCCTGGTATTCACCCCGCTCGTGGCCGAGAACCGGGTCGGTGCGGCCGGTGCCGGCCAGGACACAGGCGGGTACGACGTCGTCCCGGTTGCGCTGGGGTGCGGTGGGGGTGGTCTCGGAGGACATCGACTCGGGGCCGATGCCCTGGGGCGTCTTGGCGGCGGTGTTCCCGGCCAGGAGCTCATGGACCCGATCCTCGACCGGGGACCCTGAGAAGGGGCTCAGGGCGGCGCCGGCGACGGTGTCGGCCTTCTTCGTGTCGGATGAGCTGTCGCCCGCGGTCAGATTCCCCGTCTGGCTGAGGTACAGGCTCGTCCCCAGGACCACGGCGCCGAACGCCGCGCCGAGCGTGGACAGCAGGGCGATCCGGCGGCGGCGGGGCTTGCCGGGGCGCCCGGGTCCGGTGGCGGCGCGGGAGCTGCCCGCAGGACGGTCCGAGGTCGGTGAGGGGGCACGGGAGGGGGGTGCGGACTCGACCGGGAGGCGCGATGTTTCACGTGAAACCGCGGCTTCGCTCTCGGGCGCGGTGGAGTTGAGCAGGGCCTCGGCGGCGAGAGCGGCGTCGATCCGGCCGGCGATCTCGGCGGGCATACGAGGGGGCCCGGGGAGGGTGCCCAGGAGCCCGCGGATCTCCTCCAGCGAGGACCGGACGTCCGCGCAGAGGGGACAGTCGTCCAGGTGCCGGCGGACGGCCGCGGAGCGGGTCGGCGAGAGGAGCCCCTCGGTCAGATCGGAAATCTCCGAGACGTCCGGGTGCTGTGTGGTGTCGGCCTTGCCGGCCGTGGAAGTCACGTGCGCCCACCTCCGCCCTTCACAGCAGCTGGATCAGTCGGTCCGGTATCCGTCGGCCCCGGCACCGTTGGGACGGATCCCCCCGGCGTCCGGTTCCTTCCCCCTTCGGTGGCCTCGTTACCCACGGTGTCGACGCGCAGATGAGTGACCATCGGCAGGAGACGCGCCCGCCCGCGTGCACAGCGGCTCTTCACGGTGCCGGTGGGGACGCCGAGGATACGGGCGGCCTCCGCGACGGAGTAGCCCTGCATGTCGACCAGGACGAGCGCGGCCCGCTGGTCGGCAGGGATCGCGGCGAGTGCGGCCAGCACCTGGCGGTGGAGGTCCTGGCGCTCCACGGGCGCCTCGGCCGACTCGTGGGGGCCGAGGAGCTGCTCGAAGCGGTCGGCGTCGTCGACGGGTGAGGTCCGACGGGAGGCGGTCTTGCGCGCACGGTCGAGGCAGGCGTTCACCGTGATGCGGTGGAGCCAGGTCGTGACGGCCGATTGACCCCGGAAGGTGTGGGCGGCCCGGAAGGCGGAGAGCAGGGCGTCCTGGACGGCGTCAGCGGCCTCCTCGCGGTCGCCCAGGGTCCGCAGCGCCACCGCCCACAGCCGGTCGCGGTGGCGCCGCACGAGCTCACCGAAGGCATCGGGGTCCCCGGCGACATGACGTGCCAGGAGTTCCTGGTCGTCTGCGGCGTCTATCGGACGGTCCAACGGTGAGCCCCCTCCCCTGTGGTCGTCAGCCCATGACCTTGACTTCGGTCAGCTGGCCGCGGAACTCGCCTCCGGTGAGGGGCAGCTCCGTCAGCCAGACCAGAACGTAGCGGGTCGTGACCGGCTTGGTGAGCTTCAGCTTCAGATCGCTGTCGTTGCCGGACGCCTGGGTGGTGAACCCTTCGGCCGTGGAAGGCGCCGAGGAGGCGCCTTCGGGAGCCGTGCGGACCTCCACCGAGGTGCGCCCGACGAACGACAGGTCGACGGCGCGGACCTGCTGGGCCGAGCCAAGGTCCAGCACTATCCCGACGCCGCGCTTCAGGTTGCCGAAGTTCGCGGTGGTGTAGTTCTTGGTGTGCCAGAAGGTGCCCGGATCACCGTCGAAGGCGTTCGCCACCGACTCCGGGTACTCCTCGCCGTTGCCCCCGGGGGGCGGGTCGAAGTCCTGGGCGGACGAGATGGTGATCGGCTTCAGCGGCTGAGGCTTCTCGTCGACCGGGGGCTGCACGATCGGCGTCTCGTCCTTGGACTCCGGTGCGAGCAGCCGGTCCGCGATCTGCCAGCTGCCGAGGCCGAGCGCGGCGATCAGCAGTGCCGAGACGGCCCACTTCAGCGCCCTGCCGGTGCGGCTCTGCAGCGGGGGCGGCGGGACGACGACCTGCTGGGGGAGGACGGGACGCGGCTGGGGCCGGCCGTACGTGCCCTGCTGGTACGTCGTGCGCTGGTACTCGGGCGGGGCGGTGTACTCCGGCTCGGGCGGCCTGACGCGGGGCATCGCCGCCACGGCCTTGGCCAGCTCGTCCGGGGTCGTGCAGGGCGGCTCCTGCCGCGAGGCGGTGGCGCCGTCGTTGGCCAGGGCGCGCATGGCGATCTCGGAGAGGCCGCGGTGGACGCCGGCGCGGACCTGGTCGGGCGGGAGCAGCCCCACGCCCTTGGGAAGCCCGGAGAGCCCGTGGGCGTCGCTGTCGTACGGCCAGCGCTGGGTGAGCGCGGCGTACAGCAGGGCGCCGATGGCCTCGGTGTCGCTGCGCTGCGGACGGTCGGCGGTGATGCCGCGCAGGGCGGCGTTCACGGCCAGGCCGCGGATCCGGTACTGGCCCGTGGAGCTGCGCAGGACGGCGCTCGGGGTGAGGCGCAGGTGGGCGAGGCCTTCGCGGTGGGCGGCGGCCATCGCCTGGGAGACCTGGCTGACGAGCTGGTAGGCGTCGTGGGGCTCCAGCGGACCGGCCGCGAGCAGCGTGGTCAACTCGGTGGAGTCGGGCAGCCACTCGTGCACGACGTACACCAGGTCGTTCTCCTCGACGGCGTCGAGGACCTGGACGAACCGGGGGTCGCCGAGGAGGGCCGAGGAGCGGGCCGCGGCCAGGACCGAACGGGCCCTGGGGTGGTCGGCGGGCAGCAGGTGGACCCCGACGGCGCGCCGAAGCTTCTCGTCGACCGCACGCCAACTGCTGAAGCCGTCCAAACGGGTGACGCACTCCTCCAGCCGGTAGCGTCTGGCCAGTTTGTGCCCGCTGTGCAGTTCGGGTGCCGTGATGGAGGGCTGTTCGCCGCTCTGTCGTTCGACCGCCTTGTTCATCGTGGCCTCGGCGGTCTTCTCCGCCGTCTTCTGCTCTTCCGCCACCCCGTCGGTCGCGGCCGTGTCCGCCTTGGCGGTCAGCGGGTCGTCACCGCTGTTGTCGGCCACGTCGACGGCAGCCGTGCTACGTTCCGCCACCGTCGTTCCTGCCTCCCCATCCGTTGCGCCACATCCAACAGCCATGCCAATTGTGCCCACAGTCCGGCGCTATGCACGACACGCGGTTCCCGCCGATGGTTGTGCGGGACCGTCGAATCAGCGTCCCAGACGCCCGCGCACCATCCCGACCAGGGTGTTCAACTCCGCGATGCGCATGCGCTTTGCCGCGACGAAGAAGACGCCGAGGAGTACCGCTCCGCCGACGATCAGGGCGACGAGCGAACCGAGTGCGCCCTCACCCAGGAGCTTCAACAGGCCGAAACCGACGGCGCCGGCGACGATCGCGGCGGGTACGGAGGCCATGCAGAGGCGCGCGTAGGTCCGCACCACCTGGGTGCCGTCCAGGTCGCCGCCCAGCCGGTTGCGGAGACGGCGCCAGGCGATGCCGACGCCGACGGCGTAGGCGAGCCCGTACGAGGCGGCCATGCCGACGACGGCCCACTGGGCGGGCAGCACGACGTAGCAGACCGCCGAGGCCGCCGCGTTGACGGCGGCGACGATGACCGTGTTGTAGAAGGGCGTCCGGGTGTCCTCGTAGGCGTAGAAGCCGCGGAGCACGACGTACTGGACGGAGTAGGGGATCAGGCCGAGGCCGAAGGCCATCAGGATGAAGCCCATGCCCTGGGCCGCCTCGACGCCGCTGGAGGCGTAGAGCAGGGTGCACATCGGAACGCCGAGCGCCAGGAACGCGAACGAGACCGGGACGATCGCGACGGCCGAGTTCCGCAGGCCCTGCGAGATGTCGTCCCGGACGGCACCGGGGTCGTCGTCGTGGGCGGCGCGGGAGATCCGCGGCAGCAGCGCCGCCATGACGGAGACCGTGATGATGGCCTGCGGCATGCCCCAGATGAGCTGGGCGTTGGAGTAGGCGAGGAAGCCGGCGCCGTTCTTGCCCGACTCCTCACCGGCGGCCGTGGCGAGCTGGGTGACGACCAGGACGCCCGCCTGGTTGGCGAGGACGAAGAGCACGGTCCACTTGGCCAGCTTGACGGTCTTGCCGAGCCCGTGGCCCTTCCAGTCGAAGCGGGGCCGGAAGCGGAAGCCCGTCTCACGGAGGTACGGGATCATCGCCAGGGCCTGGACGACGAGGCCGAGGAGGGTGCCGACGCCGAGCAGGCGGATGCCCTCGTCCGGAATGGTCTGCACGCCCATGTGGGACTCGGCGGAGGTGCCGTAGACCCAGATGAACAGGCCGAAGGTGACGATCATGACGATGTTGTTGAGGACCGGCGTCCACATCATCGCGCCGAACTTGCCCCGGGCGTTCAGGATCTGACCCATCACCACGTGCACACCCATGAAGAAGATGGTGGGCAGGCAGTAGCGGGCGAAGGTCACGGCCACGCTGTTGGCCGCGGCGTCGTCGGCGATCGTGTTCGACATCAGCCGGATCAGCAGCGGCGCCGCGAAGACGGCGAGGGCCACGATCAGGCCGAGCGCCACCATCACGAGGGTCAGCAGGCGGTTGGCGTAGGCCTCGCCGCCGTCCTCGTCGTTCTTCATCGAGCGGACGAGCTGGGGGACGAAGACCGAGTTGAGGCCGCCGCCGACGGTGAGGATGTAGATCATCGTCGGCAGGGTGTAGGCGATGGTGAAGGTGTCACCGAGCAGGGCCGCGCCGAGCGCACCGGTGATCACCAGGCTGCGGACGAAGCCGGTGAGCCGGGAGACCAGCGTGCCGGCCGCCATGACGGCGCTCGACTTCAGCAGCCCGGAGGCGCGGCCTGACTTCTTGGCCGCGGGGGCGGGCAGCGGGTCGGGCTCGGGAGCGGGCGGCGGCACCTGCCCGGGCGTCTGCTGGTCCCGGTACAGGTGGGCGAAGGCGTCCGGCTCGGGCTCCTCCTCGCCCGCCCGGGTCACCAGGTCGTCGACACCGGTGAACTGGACCGTGCGCGCGTCGTCGCCGTACGGCAGATGACGTGAAGGGCCCTCGGGCTCCGGTGCCGGCGTCTGCGCCCACACCCGGGGGTCGGGGGCGTGCTGGGGCGCGACCGGCTGCTGGTAGAGCGGCTGGGGCTCCTGGTAGGTGCCGGGCGGGGGCGGCGGGTGCGCGGCCCGGTCGTAGAGGGCCTCGCCCACCGGGTCCTGCGCGGCCAGGTCCTGCGCCCGGTACGGGTCGTGCGAGAAGGCGTCCTGGACGTACGGGTCCTGGGCGTGCGGGTTCTGCGCGTAGGAGTCGTGCCCCTGTGCGTTCTGCGCGTAGGGGTCGTGCCCCTGCGGGTTCTGCGGGTAGGGCTCGTGCCCCTGCGGGCCGGGGGCACCCTGCGGCGCGGGGCCGCCCGCGCCCTGGCCGCGGTCACCGTCATACGGCGCGTTCATGCTTACCCCACCTCATCGTCCCCGGCCGACCGGCCACGACATCGCTCAACGGTCCACCTTCTCACCCGGGCCCGACGGGTCTCCGCTTTCGGACCCGGTGTCCGGTGTCGGGTCACTCGGCTGCTCGGGTTCGTCCCCGGAGGGTTCGTCCCCGTCGGTCTCCGCCTCGGCGGGACCGTCCGTCTCCGCGGCTTCGGCCTCGGCGTTCCGTGCCGCGATCCGCTTCCGCTGGGTGTACATCCGCACGCCGGCGAGGACGAGGAGCAGGACGCCTCCCGCGATCACGAGCATCACCGTGGGGGTCATCTCGGAGACCTTCACGGTGAAGGTCATCGGCTGCCCGTAGGGAGTGCCGTCCTCGGTGTAGAGCTGTGCGGTCATCGGCACCTGGCCGTTGACGTTGGCGGAGGCCGTGAACTTCACCGACTGGCTGTGCCCGCCGTTGATCTTCACGGGGAGTTCGGCGAAGCCCTCGCCGTTCACCTCCAGCCGGTTCTTGTTGCCGGAGGTGAGGCGCAGCACCAGGTGGTCCACACCCTGGAGCAGCTTGTTCTGGACGGTCACGGGGATCGTCGCGCTGCGGCCGGAGAGCGTGAGGTCCGACTTGTCGACCAGCTGGACGCTCTTGGTGAGCCCCTGGAGGTAATCCAGGACGTTGCTGCGGTAGACCAGCGCCGCTCGGACCTGGCCGCGCCAGGAGACCGACATCTCGCGGTTGATCGCGTTGCCGAACGGCGTCACGACGCGCTCGGGCTGCTCCAGGACGACCTTGAAGTCGTCCAGCTCGTCGCGGGTGGTCTTCATGTCGCGGAAGGCCTGGACCGGCAGCTCTCGTTCGCGCAGCTTCTTCGGGTACCGGGAGGAGCTGGGCACCGCGGTCGAGGCGTCCGGGTCGGGCTTGGCCGCGGCGGCGGCGACGAGGTCGAGCGGCTGGCTCCAGCGCTTGGCGGAGAGGCCTTGCAGGGCCTCGGCCATGGTCTGCGCCTGGGCGGAGGTCGGCATCCGCTGCGGGGCGACCACGACGCTGCGCTGGTCCTCCGGCTGCTCCAGGGTGATCGCGAGGGACTGGGCGAGGAACTCCTGGACGGCGAGCGTGGAGCTCTCCGCGCGGACCATGTCGCCGTCGAAGGTGGTGGACAGCACGGCGTCGCTCACCACGGCGGTGGTGCTGCCGTTGCCCAGCGGGCGGGCCGCCGTGGGCGTGTAGGAGAGGTCGTCGCGGACGCTGTCGCTGCGCGCGATCACCTTGTCCGCGCCGGCCGAGGTCGCGACCGCCACGATCGAGGGGTCGACGGCGCCGTCGACGGGCCAGGCGAAGTCGGTGGACGGCCGCAGGTGGAGGACGGTCTCGATCGTCGTCCCGGCGAGGTCGGTCGCCGACTGGAGGTGCCCCAGGGAGCCGGGGACGTCCTTGCCGTGATGGGCGAGCGAGGCGAGGTCGGGGTCGGCGAAGGGCAGGGCGACGACCTCGCGCCCCTGGACCGCCTTCTCCAGGGCGTTCAGCCACCGCTCGGCGACGTCCTTGTTCTTGCCGGGGACGTGCAGGGTGCCGTCCTTGACCCGGTAGCCGTTCGCCATCGCGTCGACGGTGGCCAGCAGGTCGGGGTCGAGCACCCAGGTGACGGGAAGGTCCTTGCCGAGCGAGACCATCTGGTCCAGGCGCCCGCCCGGACGCAGCTCGTCGGCCAGGGCGTCGTCCTCGAAGACCGGGGTCTGCTGGTCGTCCGTGGCCGTCTCCGCCGAGACGTGGGCGGAGGAGATCAGCGGCCAGAGGTAGGTCAGCTGGGTCTTCTTCTTGGCGGCCTCGGGCTGGTACGGCAGGAAGGTCCGCTCGATGCCGAGCACCCGGTCCGAGCCCTGGTCGGAGGTGTGTCCGGTGAGGGAGACGCCCAGCTGGTAGACGCCCGCCTCGTCGAGGCCGAGCTCGGAGACCGGGACGGAGAGCGAGAAGTCCGCGCTGAGACCGGCGCCGAGCCGGGGAATCCTGACGGTGGGAGCGTCCTCCAGGGGAGCGGGGTCGCTGTCGTACCGGAAGCCGGTGCGTCCCGTCACCTGCTCGATCTCGCTGCGGCTCGTCATCCGCGGCCCGACGCGCAGGTCGACGGTCGCGTCGGTGACGGTTTTCTTCCCCCGGTTGGTGACCGTCCCGGTGACCGTGACGGTGTCCCCTTCGACGGGGCTGCTCGGGGCCATGGTGTCGAGCGACACATCGACGGTCCTGGATCCGGTGCCGTCCTCGGCCGCGAGCGCGGGGGACGTGACGGCCGGCGCCTGGAGCAGCCCGGCGAGGAGCGGCGCCCCGAAGGCGACGGTGATCGTGCGCCGCAGCCATCGGCGGGCAGGTGAGGGACCGGTTCCCTGGATGTCTGCCGCCTCGGCCACGCGTTCGCCCGTCCTCGTCGTTGTCAGTGGTGTCGATGATTCCCGGTTGCTGTGTCCAGGCATGGTAACGAGGCACGCTGGGGGCAAGTGCCGGGGACTGCTCCAGGCGATCTTCCTCCTCGGAAAACGGGGACGTTGCGGCGAGCCGGGGCACGTACCCTTTTCTGTTGTGCCGAACGCCAACGAAGACACCCCGACTGCACTGAGCCAGGTGCAACGCCGCGCGGTCAGTGAACTGCTGCGTGTGTCCCCTGTCGCCGACGACCTCGCCCGCCGTTTCCAGGATGCCGGGTTCAGCCTCGCGCTGGTCGGTGGCTCGGTCCGGGACGCGCTGCTCGGCCGGCTCGGCAACGACCTGGACTTCACCACCGACGCCCGCCCCGAGGACGTACTGAAGATCGTCCGTCCGTGGGCCGACGCCGTGTGGGAGGTCGGAATCGCCTTCGGGACGGTCGGCTCGCAGAAGGACGGCTACCAGATCGAGGTCACCACGTACCGCTCGGAGGCGTACGACCGGACCTCGCGCAAGCCCGAGGTGTCCTACGGCGACTCGATCGACGAGGACCTCGTCCGGCGTGACTTCACCGTGAACGCCATGGCCGTGGCCCTGCCCGAGAAGACGTTCATCGACCCGTACGGCGGTCTGGAGGATCTTGCCGCCCGGGTGCTGCGCACGCCGAGTACGCCGGAGGAGTCCTTCTCCGACGACCCCCTGCGGATGATGCGGGCCGCGCGCTTCGCCGCGCAGCTGGACTTCGAGGTCGCCCCCGAGGTGGTCACGGCCATGACGGAGATGTCCGGCCGGATCGAGATCGTCTCCGCCGAGCGGATCCGCGAAGAGCTCAACAAGCTGCTGCTCTCGGCCCACCCGAGGAAGGGCCTCGGCCTCCTCGTGGACACGGGCCTCGCCGAGCACGTGCTGCCCGAGCTGCCCTCGCTGCGGCTGGAGAGTGACGAGCACCACCGGCACAAGGACGTCTACGAGCACTCGCTGACCGTGCTCGACCAGGCGATCGACCTGGAGGAGGACGGCCCCGACCTGGTGCTCAGGCTCGCCGCTCTGCTCCATGACATCGGGAAGCCGCGCACGCGCCGCTTCGAGAAGGACGGCCGCGTCTCCTTCCACCACCACGAAGTGGTGGGAGCGAAGATGACCAAGAAGCGCATGACCGCGCTCAAGTACTCCAACGAGATGATCAAGGACGTCTCCCGGCTGGTGGAGCTGCACCTGCGCTTCCACGGCTACGGGACCGGCGAGTGGACCGACTCCGCCGTGCGCCGCTACGTCCGTGACGCCGGTCCGATGCTCTCGCGGCTGCACAAGCTGACCCGCTCGGACTGCACGACCCGCAACAAGCGCAAGGCCACCGCCCTCTCCCGCGCCTACGACGGCCTGGAGGACCGCATCGCCCAGCTCCAGGAGCAGGAGGAGCTCGACGCGATCCGTCCCGACCTCGACGGCAACCAGATCCAGGAGATCCTCGGCATCGGTCCCGGCCCGGCCATCGGCCAGGCGTACAAGTTCCTGCTGGAGCTCCGTCTGGAGAACGGGCCGATGGAGCACGACGAGGCCGTCGCCGCACTCAAGGAGTGGTGGGCGGCGCAGAGCTGAGCCGTGCCGCGGGGGCGGTCCGTTGTTTCACGTGAAACAACGAGGCGTTCCGTGCGAGAAGGGGTGGTGTTTCACGTGAAACATCACCCCTTTGTGCGTTCCCCCCGCAGGGTCAGCGCGATGGCCGCGTAGATCACGGCCACCAGCACCACCAGGAGCGAGGACCGCCCGTCGGGCGGCAGCATCAGCGCGGCGACGCCTGCCGCGCCCACGAAGGCGACGTTGAACAGCACGTCGTAGAGGGAGAAGACCCGTCCCCGGTAGGCGTCGTCGACGGTGGTCTGCACCACCGTGTCCGTCGCGATCTTGGCGCCTTGGGTGATCAGCCCGAGGACGAAGGCGGCGATGAGGAAGGGGATCGGGGCGAAGGTCAGGCCGAGTGCCGGCTCCACGACGGCGGCCACCGCCGCGCACACGGCCATCCAACCGAAGGGGCCGAGCCGCCCCACGCCCCAGGGGGAGAGCAGGGCGGCCGCGAAGAATCCCGCGCCCGAGGCGGCGACGGCGATCCCGAGGAGGCCGAGGCCCTCCGCGTCCGTGGAGCTCCAGGCGTAGCGGCTGAGCATGAGCACGGTGACGAGCAGGGCGCCGTAACAGAAGCGCATGAGGCCCACGGCGATGAGGGCCCGGGCGGCGGGTCGGCGCTCGGCGAGGTGACGCAGTCCCCCGACCAGCCCGCGGGCCGTCGAGGCCAGTGCCGATCCGAGCCGTTGGGGGACGAGGCAGGGGTCCGGCCCCAGGAGTTCTCGGGGCATCCGCAGGGAGGCGAGGGCGGAGCAGAGGTAGAGCAGGGCGCCGAAGGCCACGACGACCGCGTCGGAGTTGTCGGCGAGCAGTCGGACGCCGAACGCGAGGCCGCCTCCCAGTGTCGCGGCGAGGGTTCCCGCGGTCGGGGAGAGCGAGTTCGCCACGACCAGCCGCTCGTCGTCGACGACCCTGGGGAGCGAGGCCGAAAGCCCCGCGAGGACGAAGCGGTTGACCGCCGTGACGGAGAGGGCGGAGGCGTAGAAGAGCCAGTCGGGCACGGAGGCGAGGACGAGCACCGCGGTACCGCAGGCGAGCAGGGCGCGCAGGAGGTTCCCGTACAGGAAGACCTGACGGCGCTGCCAGCGGTCGAGGAGGACGCCGGCGAACGGGCCGACGAGCGAGTACGGGAGCAGGAGTACCGCCATGGCCGAGGCGATGGCGGCGGGGGAGGTCTGTTTCTCGGGGGAGAAGACGACGTACGTGGCCAGGGCCACCTGGTAGACGCCGTCGGCGCACTGGGAGAGCAGCCGTACGGCGAGCAGGCGGCGGAAGTTCGTCAGGCGCAGGAGTACGCGCAGATCACGTACGACGGACATGGCAGCAAGACTCACATACGAAGAGGGCCCCCGGGCAGTGCCTCGGGGACCCTCGATCGACAAGCGTGCGGCGCTTTAGCGCTCGACCTCACCCTTGATGAACTTCTCGACGTTGGCCAGGGCCTCGTCGTCGAAGTACTGCACCGGCGGGGACTTCATGAAGTACGAGGACGCGGAGAGGATCGGGCCGCCGATGCCGCGGTCCTTGGCGATCTTCGCGGCGCGCAGGGCGTCGATGATGACACCCGCGGAGTTCGGGGAGTCCCACACCTCGAGCTTGTACTCCAGGTTCAGCGGAACGTCACCGAAGGCGCGGCCCTCGAGGCGCACGTACGCCCACTTGCGGTCGTCCAGCCAGGCCACGTAGTCCGACGGACCGATGTGGACGTTCTTCTCGCCCAGCTCGCGGTCGGGGATCTGCGAGGTGACGGCCTGCGTCTTGGAGATCTTCTTGGACTCCAGGCGCTCGCGCTCGAGCATGTTCTTGAAGTCCATGTTGCCGCCGACGTTCAGCTGCATGGTGCGCTCGAGGCGGACACCGCGGTCCTCGAAGAGCTTCGCCATGACGCGGTGCGTGATGGTGGCGCCGACCTGGGACTTGATGTCGTCGCCGACGATCGGGACACCGGCCTCGGTGAACTTGTCAGCCCACTCCTTGGTGCCGGCGATGAAGACCGGGAGGGCGTTGACGAAGGCGACCTTGGCGTCGATGGCGCACTGCGCGTAGAACTTCGCAGCGGCCTCGGAGCCGACGGGCAGGTAGCAGACGAGGACGTCGACCTGGCGGTCCTTGAGGATCTGGACGACGTCGACCGGGGCCTCGGCGGACTCCTCGATGGTCTGGCGGTAGTACTTGCCCAGGCCGTCGAGGGTGTGGCCGCGCTGAACCGTGACGCCCGCGTTCGGGACGTCGCAGATCTTGATGGTGTTGTTCTCGCTGGCGCCGATGGCGTCGGAGAGGTCGAGGCCGACCTTCTTCGCGTCGACGTCGAAGGCGGCGACGAACTCGACGTCACCGACGTGGTAGTCGCCGAACTGGACGTGCATCAGGCCGGGCACCTTGGTCGCCGGGTCGGCGTCCTTGTAGTACTCGACGCCCTGCACCAGCGAGGCGGCGCAGTTGCCCACGCCGACGATGGCTACGCGAACCGAACCCATTCCGGTTGCTCCCTGTGTGATCGTGGAAGCCCTGCTGTGCGCAGGGTTTCACTTGGCGGTGTCGTCGGACGGATCCGGCCGGGTACTGCCCCCGTGCCGGGGCAGGCCGCCCGTTTCTCCAGAATCGTTGTCGTGCAGAGCGGGGGCGTCGGGGCCGGATCGCTGATCCCGCCCTGCCCGCTCGCTCTCGATGAGCTCGTTCAGCCAGCGCACTTCGCGCTCCACGGACTCCATGCCGTGGCGCTGCAGCTCAAGCGTGTAGTCGTCGAGGCGCTCGCGGGTCCGGGCCAGGGAGGCGCGCATCTTCTCGAGGCGCTCCTCCAGCCGGCTGCGGCGGCCTTCGAGGACCCGCATCCGCACCTCGCGTTCGGTCTGACCGAAGAAGGCGAAGCGGGCCGCGAAGTGCTCGTCCTCCCAGGCGTCCGGGCCCGTGTGGGAGAGGAGTTCCTCGAAGTGCTCCTTACCGGCGGGCGTCAACCGGTAGACGATCTTGGCCCGGCGTCCTGCGAGTGAAGCGGCCAGGGCCTCCTCCGGAGCGCTGCCCGGTTCCTCGATCAACCAGCCGTTGGCGACCAGCGTCTTGAGGCAGGGGTACAGCGTTCCGTAGCTGAAGGCCCGGAAGACGCCCAGCGAGGTGTTGAGGCGCTTCCGCAGCTCGTACCCGTGCATGGGGGCCTCGCGGAGCAGGCCGAGAACGGCGAACTCGAGGATGCCCGAGCGCCTGCTCATCCGTCGCCTCCTCCGCTTCCCCGGCCTTTATGCCGTGCTGATGTATCGACTCGATACATCAGCACGATAGAACGGCCTCCCTGTCTCGACAAGTGGGACCGCCGTGACCGGCGTCACATCGTCAATTCACAGGGATCGACTTGCCTGATTTGGGTGGAAGTCCGGCTCTCCGTGGGTTTTGGCCGTGCGTAGTCTGTGCGGCATGCAGACCACCGGGAACCAAGCGACGCCGTGGGGCGTCAGTGCTGCGGGTGACCGGCTGCGGTACGGATGGGCCTCCGATGGGGTGCCGTGCGTGCACATTTCGGGGGGACCGGAACTCAACTGCCGCTTCCAGGCGTACGCGCCTGCCCGAGGAGTAGTCGTTCGATGAGCGAGCATCGTCGCAAAATGCCGCCGCAGCAGCCGCCGACGGGTGGGCGCGCGGCGGCACGGCGCGCTGCCCAGCAGCCGGTGGGCCGCGGGTCGGCACCGGCCCATGACGTCGGTACGAGGGCCCCGTCGGCCTCGTACGGGCCGCCTTCCTCTCACGGAGAGGAGCAGCGCACCTATGGCGGCCGCGCGGAGGCCCGCAGAGCCGCCCAGCGCGGCAGCCGCCGCAAGGGCGCGGAGAACGGCCCCGGGAGCCCGGGCGGCCCCGGTGGAGGCCGCCGCGGAGGCGGCGGTGGCGGGGGGCGCGGCGGCGGTCCGGGGCGGGGCCCCGGCGGTCGCCCGCCGGGCAAGAAGCGGATCATCGACTATCCGCGGTACGGCAAGTACGGCTGGCGTCGCTGGATGCCGTCGTGGAAGCTCGTGACGGGCACGTTCCTGTTCTTCACGGCCAGCCTGATGGGTGCCGCCGCGCTCGCGTACTCGCAGGTCGAGATTCCTGACCAGGCGAAGACCGCGACGTCGCAGAACAACATCTACTACTGGGCCGACAAGACCCGCATGGTCGCGACCGGCAGTGGCACCAACCGCCAGATCGTTCCGATCGAGCAGATCCCGACCGCCATGCAGAACGCGGTGATCTCGGCGGAGAACAAGACCTTCAGGGACGACTCGGGAATCGACCCGATGGGCATCGCCCGCGCCGTGTGGAACATGGCCAAGGGCGGCGAGACCCAGGGTGGTTCGACGATCACCCAGCAGTACGTCAAGAACAACCGCCTCGACGACCAGTCGCAGACCGTCACCCGGAAGGTGAAGGAACTCTTCATCTCCATGAAGGTCGGCAACGAGGTGGAGAAGCCGGACATCATGGCCGGCTATCTGAACACCTCGTACTACGGACGCGGTGCCTACGGCATCCAGGCCGCCGCCCGCGCGTACTTCAACAAGGACGCCAAGAACCTCAACCCCAGCGAGTGCGCGCTGCTCGCCGCGGTGCTGAAGGGCGCGACCTACTACGACCCGGCCGGCTACCCCGAGATCGACTCCGAGGCCACGGCCGAGAAGAACACCGTTCGAGCCACCAAGCGGTGGACGTGGATCCTCGACGAGATGGAGAAGGACGGGCATCTCCCGGCCGCCGAGCGGGCGAAGTACACCACCTTCCCCAAGGTGAAGAAGCCCGGCCAGAGCGCCAACCTGAGCGGCCAGATCGGATACCTGGTCAGGACCGCCAACGCCAACATCAAGAGCCAGTTCGGCATCAGCGTCCAGGACCTGGATCGCGGCGGCTACGAGATCTTCACGACCTTCGAGAAGCAGAAGGTCGACAAGCTCGAGAAGTCGGTCAAGAAGATCCTCGACAACCACATCGACCCGAAGAAGCGCCCGGAGGACGACACCCACGTCCAGTTCGGCGGTGCCTCCGTCGACACGGCCACCGGGAAGATCGTCGCCCTCTACGGCGGCGCCGACGCCACCAAGCACTTCAGCAACAACGCAGACGCCACCGGCGCCATGGTCGGCTCGACGTTCAAGCCCTTCGTGCTCGCCGCCGCGATGAAGTACGGCGTCCGCGACCCCGAGCTGGGCCCGGTCCAGGACGAGTCCAGCCGCAAGATCCTGGACCCGGACAAGAGCCGCTACTCCGGCAAGAACGGGCTGACGGTCCGGAAGTACAACGGCGACATCTGGGTCAACGAGAAGGGCAAGGAGTGGAAGCAGGTCAACGACGAAGACGCCAGCTACGGCGCGATCTCGCTTCGTGAGGCCATGGTCCACTCCGCCAACTCGCCTTACGTGCAGCTCGGCATGGACATCGGCATCGACAAGGTCCGCCAGTCCGCGCAGGACGCCGGACTCCTGGAGAGCTCGCTCGTCCAGGGCGAGGTGCCGTCGTTCTCCCTCGGCATCTCCAGCCCGAGCGCCATCCGCATGGCCGGTGCCTACTCGACCTTCGCCAACGGGGGCAAGCAGAACGACCCCTACTCGGTCGAGACCATCAAGAAGGAGGGCGTCGTGATCAAGCAGCACGAGGCGGCGCCCAAGCAGCCCTTCAGCCCGGCCATCGCCAGCCAGGTCACCGACGTGCTCCGCGACGTCGTGCAGAAGGGCACCGGCACGAAGGCCCGCATCCCGGGCCGTGACGTGGCGGGCAAGACCGGTACCACCGACGCCAACATGTCGGCCTGGTTCGTCGGGTACACCGCGCAGCTGGCGACGGCGATCGACATGTACCGCTACGACGACGACGACACCAAGAAGGACCGCGCCTTCGAGGACATGTACGGCACGGGTGCCCAGCCGAAGATCCACGGTTCGTCGTTCCCGTCGCGGATCTGGCACGACTACATGTCGGACGTGGTCAAGGACATGCCGCTGGTGAAGTTCCCCGAGCCGATGGACATCGAGAACGCCGAGCCCGTGTTCGGCGGCGGTGCCACCAGCCCGACGCCGACGCCGACGGCCACGGAGACGCCCACCGAGTCCGCGACGCCGACGACGACGCCGCCGGCCACCGCCACCACGACTCCCCCGGCGACCAAGACGCCGAAGCCGGGCAAGACGACGTGTGACGTCTGGGACATCGAGTGCAACTATCCGGGGAACCCGGGTGGCAACACCGGAGGACCCACGACGACGGCGCCCGGCTCGGAATCACCGACGCCCACCGATACGGCGACGGACCAGAACGGCGGGGGGAACGGCAGACCGGGCGGCGGGTCCTGGAATCCCTGACCCGGTCGCGCGGGCACTTCCCTGAGGGCCGCCGCGTCCGCTCCGTACCCTCCGTACGGACCGGCCGCGGCGGCCCTCGCCGTTTTCACCGGGACGTACGGCAGGATGTCCCCCATGCCGAGCCTCCAGAAGACGAGCGCGCCGCAGGACCGGCCCCAGGGCCGCTCGCGGACGGTCATCCCCACCCACCGGGACAAGGTGGCCGCCGCGGGCAGCGAACTGATCGGCGGCCCCTACGGGCGCAGGGCGCTGCCCGGTGCCGGGCAGCTCACTCCCGTGCGGGTGATCGCCCTCGTGGCCATCGGCATGTTCGCCCTCGGCATGGTGCAGAAGCTGCCCTGCTACAACTGGGCCTGGTTCCGGGGGACGACCTCCCAGTACACCCACGCCTGCTACTCCGACATCCCCCACCTCTTCGCTGGGCGGGGCTTCGCGGACGGCCTGGTGCCCTACTTCGACCGGCTGACCGGCGACATACCGTTCCTGGAGTACCCGGTCCTCACGGGCCTGTTCATGGAGGTCGCCGCCTGGCTGACGCCGGGCGGCGGCAGCGGGGCCGAGAACGAGCGGGCGTACTGGCTGGCCAACGCGGGTCTGCTGATGGCCTGTGCGGCCGTCCTCGCGGTCTGCGTGACGCGGACGCACCGCCTGCGGCCCTGGGACGGGCTGCTGGTGGCCCTGGCCCCGTCGATCGCGCTCACCGCCACGATCAACTGGGACATACTGGCCGTCGCGCTGACCGCCGCCGCCGTCATGATGTGGTCGCGCGGGCGGCCGCTGGCCTTCGGCATCATGCTGGGCCTGGCCACCGCCGCCAAGTTCTACCCGATACTGCTCCTCCTGCCCCTGCTGCTGCTCTGCGCCCGGGCCGGGAAGTGGCGGGAGTACGGGACGGCGGTGCTGGGTGCGTGCGGCGCGTGGCTGGTCGTGAACCTGCCCGTGATGCTGCTCGCTCCCGAGGGCTGGAAGCAGTTCTACCTGTTCAGCCGGGACCGGAACGTCGACTTCGGATCGGTCTGGCTGCTGGTCAGCCAGCGGACGGGGACGTCGATCACGCCGGAGCGGGCCAACCTGTACGCGCTGCTGCTGATGGTGCTGGCCGCGGCCGGGCTCGCCTACCTGGCGTTCACGGCGCCCCGCCGGCCCCGCTTCGCCCAGCTGGCCTTCCTGATCGTCGCCGCGTTCGTCCTGGTCAACAAGGTCTACTCGCCGCAGTACGTCCTGTGGCTGGTGCCGCTGGCGGTGCTCGCCCGGCCCCGCTGGCGCGACTTCCTGGTCTGGCAGACGTGCGAGGTCATGTACTTCCTCGGCATCTGGATGTACCTGGCGTTCACCAGCAGCGGCAACAAGCAGGGCCTGCCGGTGGACGGCTACCAGTTCGCGATCGTCCTGCACCTGCTCGGCACCCTGTACCTGTGCGTGATGGTCGTACGCGACATCCTGGCGCCCGAGAAGGACCCGGTGCGGCAGGACGGCTCGGACGACCCCTCGGGGGGCGTCCTGGACGGGGCCGAGGACGTCTTCGTGACGGGCAGGGCGGCGCATCCGGCCCGGCACGCCGCTCCCGGCGCGGAGGAGGGCCGGCGGGTGCGGTGGGGCACCTCCGAAGAGCCGCACGATCCATGGGGCGCCCCCGAGTAGCCACATGACTCACCCCCCGGGAGCAGGGCTCCCGGGGGGTGAGGTGGTTCCGGCCGGCTCAGCGCTCGACGAGCCGGTCGAACTGCGTCGTCGTGTGGCGCAGATGGGCCACGAGCTCGTCGCCGACCCGGGGCTCCTCGGCGTCGGAGGGCACGAACAGGATCGACACCTGCATGTGCGGCGGCTCGGCGAACCAGCGCTGCTTCCCGGCCCAGACGAAGGGCGACAGGTTGCGGTTGACGGTGGCGAGGCCGGCCCGGGCGACGCCCTTGGCACGCGGCATGACGCCGTGCATGGCCTTGGGGGCCTCAAGGCCCACGCCGTGGGAGGTGCCGCCGGCGACGACGACCAGCCAGCCGTCCGAGGCGGCCTTCTGCTGGCGGTAGCCGAACCGGTCGCCCTTGGCCACCCGGGTCACGTCGAGGACCGCGCCCCGGTACTCCGTGGCCTCGTGGTCGCCCAGCCAGAGCCGGGTGCCGATCCGGGCGCGGAAGCGGGTCTGCGGGAACTGCTGCTGGAGCCGGGCCTGCTCCTCGGCGCGCAGGTGGCTCACGAACATGGTGTGCAGGGGCAGCCGGGCGGCCCGCAGGCGGTCCATCCAGGCGATGACCTCCTCGACCGCGTCCGTGCCGTCCGGACGGTCCAGCGGGAGGTGGAGGGCGAACCCTTCGAGGCGTACGTCCTCGATGGCCGCGTGGAGCTGCTGGAGCTCCTCCTCGTGGACGCCGTGCCGCTTCATCGAGCTCATGCACTCGATCACGACCCGGGCGCCCACCAGGGCACGGACACCGTCCACGGACGACACGGAGCGGATCACGCGGTCGGGCAGCGGAACCGGTTCTTCACCCCGGCGGAACGGGGTGAGGACCAGCAGGTCGCCGCCGAACCAGTCCTTGATCTTCGCGGCCTCGTAGGTGGTGCCCACGGCCAGCATGTCGGAGCCGAACCGAGCCGCCTCGTCCGCGAGGCGCTCGTGTCCGAAGCCGTAGCCGTTGCCCTTGCAGACCGGGATGAGACCGGGGAACTGGTCGATGACGCTCTTCTGATGCGCGCGCCAGCGAGCGGTGTCGACGTAGAGGGAGAGCGCCATGGCCGGCCCGGAACCTTTCTGGTGGCAGCGGTGTGTCAAAGATGTGTACGAGACTACGAAAGCCTACGGAACGGTCAGCGGCGCGACATGTAGATGTCGAGCGCCTTGTGGAGCAGCTTGTTCAGCGGGAAGTCCCACTCGCCGACGTACTCGACGGCCTCGCCGCCCGTGCCGACCTTGAACTGGATGAGGCCGAAGAGGTGGTCGGTCTCGTCGAGCGAGTCCGAGATGCCCCGCAGGTCGTAGACGGTCGCGCCCATCGCGTAGGCGTCGCGCAGCATCCGCCACTGCATCGCGTTCGAGGGCCGGACCTCACGGCCGATGTTGTCGGAGGCGCCGTAGGAGTACCAGACGTGGCCACCGACGACGAGCATCGTCGCGGCGGAGAGGTTCACGCCGTTGTGGCGCGCGAAGTAGAGCCGCATGCGGTTGGGGTCCTCGCTGTTGAGGACGGTCCACATGCGCTGGAAGTACGAGAGCGGGCGCGGCCGGAAGTGGTCGCGGATCGCCGTGATCTCGTACAGGCGCTGCCACTCGGCCAGGTCCTCGTAGCCGCCCTGGACGACCTCGACGCCGGCCTTCTCGGCCTTCTTGATGTTGCGGCGCCACAGCTGGTTGAAGCCCTTGAGGACGTCGTCGAGCGAGCGGTTCGCGAGCGGGACCTGGAAGACGTAGCGGGGCTGCACGTCGCCGAAGCCGGCGCCGCCGTCCTCGGCCTGCTGCCAGCCCATCTTCCGCAGCCGGTCCGCGACTTCGAAGGCGCGCGGCTCGATGTGGGTGGCCTCGACGTCCTTGAGGCGCTTCACGTCCGGGTCCTGGATGCCGGCCTTGATCGCGGCCGAGTCCCAGCGCCGGATGACGACCGGGGGGCC
Source organism: Streptomyces sp. NPDC056361 (assembly GCF_042262805.1). Taxonomy (NCBI): domain Bacteria; kingdom Bacillati; phylum Actinomycetota; class Actinomycetes; order Kitasatosporales; family Streptomycetaceae; genus Streptomyces; species Streptomyces sp. NPDC056361. The sequence continues at coordinate 21,293 of NZ_JBHJQI010000029.1, read as the reverse complement.
CATCTTCACGGAGAAGGCGCCCTGGTGCTTGAGGTGCGCCAGCATCGGCTGCAGCCAGTCGTCGAGGTTGGGGGCGTGCCAGTTGATGACCGGGCCCTCGGGCAGGTAGGCGAGGTACCGCTTGATCTTCGGGAGCTGGCGGTACAGCACCAGGCCCGCGCCGACGAGCTCGCCGGACTTGTCGAACCAGCCGAGGTTCTCCGAGCGCCACTCGGTCTTCACATCAGCCCACGCCGGGACCTGGCAGTGGCTCGCCGCGGGCTGGCTCTGGATGAATGCCAGATGCTGCTCACGGCTGATGGTCCTCAGGGTCAGGCTCATGCGGGGCGCTCCTCGGCAGGTGTGTCCCCATCGGTCAGGGGCTCCGGCTCTCGCGCCGAAGCCTACTGTGACCGGGGAGCGCCCCGGATGGGCGTGTACGCCCTGACGTGGCCCTGGGCTCAGCTGATGACGCCGCCGAAGAGGCCGCCGTGCGCCATGCCCAGATAGAAGCCGAACGCCGAGGCGCCGAGTCCGAGGACCAGCAGGAAGCGTTCGCGGGTCGTCGCGGAGATGAACTGCCCGTAGGCACCGGTCAGGATGCCGATCAGGCCCGACCAGGAGCTCAGCAGGTGCAGGTTGTCGAACATCGCGCTGACGAAGGCGAGGACGCCCATGACGAGCGTCACGCCGACCAGGGTGTCCTGGAGGGGGTGGGGCTTGCCGTCGGTCGCGAAGAGGGAGTGGCCGGGGTCGGGTCGCATTGCCTGTGCCATGGGGCACCTCCTGGCGTTGCTGCGCGAGGGCGGCGCATTATGGCGCCGCCGACATCCGTTGTGTACAGATTGCGTCCCCTCACCGGGGAATTTCAACCGCAGGCCGATGTGCGGGTACTCTGTACAGCTGCGCCGGTGTCTGCCCAGGTCCCTCCGGGATCCCCGACGGCCCCCTCGTTCGCCGAGGGGATTGTCAGTGGTGGCGGATACCGTTGCTTACGCATCACGACCCTCCTGCCACGGAACGACCGTGGCCGCTGAGTCCAAAGGAGGTGGGTTCCACATGCGTCACTACGAGGTGATGGTCATCCTCGACCCCGATCTGGAGGAGCGCGCTGTCGCCCCCCTGATCGAGAACTTCCTCTCCGTCGTCCGTGAGGCGAACGGAAAGGTCGAGAAGGTCGACACCTGGGGCCGTCGTCGTCTCTCGTACGAGATCAAGAAGAAGCCCGAGGGCATCTACTCGGTCATCGACCTGCAGGCCGAGCCTGCGGTCGTCAAGGAGCTCGACCGCCAGATGAACCTGAACGAGTCGGTCCTCCGGACCAAGGTCCTCCGTCCCGAGACCCACTGAGCTTCTAGCTCAGAGGTCATCGGGTTCGAGTAGCAACAAAGCAGCCAGAAGCAAACCCGCCGAGAGGTTCCCCCATGGCAGGCGAGACCGTCATCACGGTCGTCGGCAATCTTGTCGACGACCCCGAGCTGCGCTTCACCCCGTCCGGTGCGGCGGTCGCGAAGTTCCGTATCGCGTCCACCCCCCGCACCTTCGACCGTCAGACCAATGAGTGGAAGGACGGCGAGAGCCTGTTCCTGACCTGCTCGGTCTGGCGTCAGGCGGCGGAGAACGTCGCCGAATCGCTCCAGCGAGGCATGCGCGTCGTCGTGCAGGGCCGGCTGAAGCAGCGGTCCTACGAGGACCGTGAGGGCGTCAAGCGCACGGTCTACGAGCTGGACGTCGAGGAAGTCGGCCCCAGCCTCAAGAACGCCACGGCCAAGGTCACCAAGACCACCGGTCGCGGCGGCCAGGGTGGATACGGCGGCGGCGGCCAGCAGGCCGGCGGCGGTGGCGGCTGGGGTGGAAACTCCGGCGGTTCCCAGCAGGGTGGTGGCGGTGCTCCCGCCGACGACCCGTGGGCGACCGGCGGTGGTGCTCCCTCCGGCGGCGGCGGCCAGCAGGGCGGCGGAGGCGGCTGGGGTGGAAACTCCGGCGGCGGCTACTCGGACGAGCCCCCCTTCTAGGCCTCGCCTGGAAGCAGCTCGTACTCCCACTTCTTGATCACACAGGAGAAACACCATGGCGAAGCCGCCTGTGCGCAAGCCTAAGAAGAAGGTCTGCGCGTTCTGCAAGGACAAGACCGCGTACGTGGACTACAAGGACACGAACATGCTGCGGAAGTTCATTTCCGACCGCGGCAAGATCCGTGCCCGCCGCGTTACCGGCAACTGCACGCAGCACCAGCGTGACGTCGCCACGGCCGTGAAGAACAGCCGTGAGATGGCGCTGCTGCCCTACACGTCCACCGCGCGATAAGGGAAGGGTGACCGAAAAATGAAGATCATCCTCACCCACGAGGTCTCCGGCCTCGGTGCCGCTGGCGACGTTGTCGACGTCAAGGACGGCTACGCTCGCAACTACCTGGTCCCGCGTGGTTTCGCGATCCGCTGGACCAAGGGTGGCGAGAAGGACGTGGCGCAGATCCGCCGCGCCCGCAAGATCCACGAGATCGCGACCATCGAGCAGGCCAACGAGATCAAGGCCCAGCTCGAGGGCACGAAGGTGCGCCTGGCCGTTCGCTCCGGCGACGCCGGCCGTCTCTTCGGCTCCGTGACCCCGGCCGACATCGCCTCGGCGATCAAGACCGCGGGTGGCCCCGACGTCGACAAGCGTCGCGTCGAGCTCGGTTCGCCGATCAAGACCCTGGGCTCGCACCAGGTGTCCGTGCGTCTGCACCCCGAGGTTGCCGCGAAGCTCGGCGTCGAGGTCGTCGCCGCGTAACGCTGCCCTTGGCAGTCTGCGCTCAGTAGTGAGGAAGGGCCGCACCCCTGGGGGTGCGGCCCTTCCGCTGTTTCACGTGAAACAGGGCGTTTCACGTGAAACGTTCAGCGCGTGGCGCCCGTGACGATCCAGCGGCCGGAGCGGGTGCGCAGCCACAGCGTCAGCATCCGCACCGTCATCATCAGCATCATCGCCCACCAGAGGGCGGTCAGGCCTCCGCCGAGCGCCGGGATCAGCAGGGCCACGGGGGCGAAGACGGCGAGGGTCAGCAGCATGGCCCAGGCGAGGTAGGGGCCGTCTCCCGCCCCCATCAGCACGCCGTCGAGAACGAAGACGACCCCTGAGATCGGCTGCGAGACCGCGACGACCAGCAAGGCCGGCAGCAGGGTGTCCTGGACCGTCGTGTCGCTGGTGAACAGCGGGATGAAGAGGGGTCGGGCCACGATGAGGAGCGCGCCCAGCACGACGCCCGAGACCAGGCCCCACTGGACCATGCGGCGGCAGACCTGCCGGGCGCCCTGGGCGTCGTCCGCCCCGAGGTAGCGGCCGATGATGGCCTGGCCGGCGATGGCGATCGCGTCGAGGGCGAAGGCCATGAGGCTCCACAGGGACAGGATGATCTGGTGGGCCGCGACCTCGGCGTCCCCCAGTCGGGCCGCGACGGCCGTGGCGATCATCAGGACCGCGCGCAGCGACAGCGTACGGACGAGCAGAGGGGCACCGGCCTGCGCGGAGGCGCGGATGCCGGCCGCGTCGGGGCGGAGGGAGGCCCCATGGCGCCGTGCGCCCCGAACGACCACGGAGAGGTAGACGGCGGCCATGCCGTACTGGGCGATGACCGTGCCCCAGGCGGAGCCGGCGATGCCCAGATCGGCCCCGTAGACCAGCCCGACGTTGAGCACGGCGTTGGTCGCGAAGCCTCCGATGGCCACATAGAGCGGTGTACGGGTGTCCTGGAGGCCGCGCAGGACGCCGGTGGCCGCCAGGACCACCAGCATCGCGGGGATCCCGAGACTGGAGATCCGGAGATAGGTGACCGCGTACGGCGCGGCGGTGTCGGAGGCCCCGAAGACATCGACGAGCCCGGGTGCGGTGGGGAGGGTCAGGGCGACGACGGCGGCGCCGAGCAGGAGCGCGAGCCAGATGCCGTCCATGCCCTGCCGGATGGCGGCCTGGAGGTCGCCCGCGCCGACGCGCCGCGAGACGGCGGCCGTGGTGGCGTAGGCGAGGAAGACGAAGACGCTGACGGCGGTGGAGAGCAGGGCGGCGGCGATGGCCAGGCCCGCGAGCTGGGGGGTGCCGAGATGGCCGACGATGGCGCTGTCGACGATGAGGAACAGCGGTTCGGCGACGAGGGCACCGAAGGCCGGCAGGGCCAAGGAGACGATCTCGCGGTCGTGCTGTCGACGGACGGCCTTGGAGGTCACGGGGGCCTGGGTCATGGGGTCAATCTAATCTTCCACAGGTAAGAGATGCAATGCATCAGTGCTCCTTACTTTTGGAGGGTGTGGGGCTTCGGGTGTGGGCCGTTTGTTCTGATCTTGATCCAGGGGGAGAACTTTTTCTCCCCCACAGCCCGTGGATGGAGAAACTGCAGGTCAGGCGGGTGAATTCAAAGGGGCTATGAGTTTGTCCACATGCCTGTCCCCCGATCCGTGCACAGGTTCCGGGGAGTTCTCCACAGCATCTGGGCCTTCACCCACAGGGCCTGTGGATAACCAGATTGGCTGACGCCTCCCGCGGGCCTACCGTGGTTCGGCGCCCGACGCGCGAGAAGCGGTCGCAAAGCCACTCGTTGATCAAGCCCGTGGCGTAAGAAAGAGTGGCAGGGCGAGGTCCGCGGAGCGGACGGGAGGAGGTGCTTGGTGAGCGTCACCGAGCCCATGGACGACCCTTGGGCCGACAGCGGACCGAGTGACCGGCTGCCCACCCGTACCCGCGGTGAGGGGCGCGGCCGCGGCCGCGGCCGTGACGACCAGCACGAGCGGGGCAACGACGGCCCGTGGGACGGCGGACTCTCCGGCTTCGAGCGGGTGCCCCCGCAGGACCTCGACGCCGAACAGTCCGTCCTCGGCGGCATGCTGCTCTCCAAGGACGCCATCGCGGACGTCGTGGAGATCATCAAGGGCAACGACTTCTACAAGCCCGCCCACGAGACCGTCTACTCGGCGATCCTCGACCTCTACGCCAAGGGCGAGCCGGCCGACCCGATCACGGTCGGCGCCGAGCTCACCAAGCGCGGTGAGATCACCCGGGTCGGCGGCGCCTCCTACCTCCACACCCTGGTCCAGTCGGTACCGACCGCGGCCAACGCCTCGTACTACGCGGAGATCGTCCACGAGCGCGCCGTCCTGCGCCGCCTCGTGGAGGCCGGCACCAAGATCACGCAGATGGGCTACGCGGCCGACGGCGACGTCGACGAGATCGTGAACTCGGCGCAGGCCGAGATCTACGCGGTCACCGAGCAGCGCACCACCGAGGACTACCTGCCGCTCGGCGACATCATGGAGGGGGCCCTCGACGAGATCGAGGCCATCGGCTCCCGCAGCGGCGAGATGACCGGTGTGCCCACCGGCTTCACCGACCTCGACTCCCTCACCAACGGTCTGCACCCCGGCCAGATGATCATCATCGCGGCCCGTCCCGCCATGGGTAAGTCGACCCTCGCCCTGGACTTCGCCCGGGCGGCGTCCATCAAGCACAACCTGCCCAGCGTCATCTTCTCCCTCGAAATGGGCCGCAACGAGATCGCGATGCGTCTCCTCTCGGCCGAGGCCCGGGTCGCGCTCCACCACATGCGCTCCGGCACGATGACCGATGAGGACTGGACGCGTCTCGCCCGCCGCATGCCGGACGTCTCCCAGGCCCCGCTGTACATCGACGACTCCCCGAACCTGTCGATGATGGAGATCCGGGCCAAGTGCCGCCGGCTCAAGCAGCGCAACGGCCTCAAGCTCGTCATCATCGACTACCTGCAGCTCATGCAGTCGGGTGGCTCGAAGCGGCAGGAGAGCCGTCAGCAGGAAGTCTCCGACATGTCGCGAAACCTCAAGCTCCTCGCCAAGGAGCTGGAGCTCCCGGTCATCGCGCTCTCCCAGCTGAACCGTGGCCCCGAGCAGCGCACCGACAAGAAGCCGATGGTCTCCGACCTGCGTGAGTCCGGCTCGATCGAGCAGGACGCCGACATGGTGATCCTGCTGCACCGCGAGGACGCCTACGAGAAGGAGTCCCCGCGCGCCGGCGAGGCGGACATCATCGTGGGCAAGCACCGTAACGGTCCGACGGCCACGATCACCGTGGCCTTCCAGGGCCACTACTCGCGCTTCGTCGACATGGCACAGACCTGATCGGAGCACCCTCCCCGGGAAGCTTCGTATGTGACAGGGCGTTGGATCGTTCCGTGACGACATCTTTCGAAGCTTTGTTGCCCGGTACCGAGCGTGCTCTGCTGCACCGCGTCGCGGTGGCCCAGGCCGAGGGGCGGGCTCCGTCCCTCGTGGGGGCGGTGGTCCGCGAGGGGGCGCTGGTCTGGAGCGGTGCGCGCAGTTGCGTGGACGGACACGCGCCGGACGCCGACACGCAGTTCAGGATCGGCTCGATCACCAAGGTGTTCACCGCCGTCCTGGTGCTGCGGCTTCGGGACGAAGGGCTCCTCGGCCTCGACGATCCGCTGGAGCGGCACCTGAAGGGAACCGGTGTCGGCGAGGTGACGATCGCTCAACTCCTCGGCCACAGCAGCGGCCTCGCGGCCGAGACGCCCGGCGCGTGGTGGGAGCGGTCGTCCGCCGAGCTGCGCCCGGAGCTCTCCGACGTGCTGGGGGAGGAGCCCTTCGTCCGGGCCCCGGGGCGCCGCCACCACTACTCCAACCCCGGCTACACCTTGCTCGGTTCGCTGGTCGAGGCCGTGCGGGGCGTGCCCTGGGAGGAGGCGTTGCGGCGCGAGATCCTGGAGCCGCTGGGGATGGACCGGACGACGGTCGACCCCGTCGCCCCGCACGCGGGCGGCTGGGCAGTGCACCCCTGGGCCGACGTGATGCTGCCCGAGCCGTCCGAGCACCTGGGGATCATGGCACCGGCCGGTCAGCTCTGGTCGACCGCCGCCGACCTCGCCCGGTTCGCCGCGTTCCTCGCGGCGGGCGACGAGCGGGTGCTGGGTGCGGCCTCCGTCGCGGAGATGCGGGCTCCCGCGGCCGCGGCCGGGGAGGGCGACTGGGAGGGGAGCTATGGCCTCGGACTGCAGCTGATCAGCAGGGACGGCCGGACCCTGATCGGCCACACCGGGTCGCTCCCGGGCTTCGTCGCCTGTCTCTGGGTGAGCGTGGAGGACGGGCTGGCGGGGGTCGCCCTCTCCAACGCGACCTCGGGGGTGGCGATCGGCGCCGTGGCCGCCGATCTCGTCCGGATCGTGGCGGACGCCGAGCCGAGGCTCCCGCAGCCGTGGCGCCCCCTGCCGGAGGCCGAGGTCGACGAGGAGCTCCTGTCGCTCACGGGGCCCTGGTACTGGGGGACGTACTCCTACGGGCTCCGGCTCGGTCCCGAGCGGAGCGTGGTGCTCGAACCGCTGCGAGGCCCCGGTCGGCGAGCCCGCTTCCGGGCGCTGCCCGAGGGCGGCTGGGTCGGACTGAACGGCTACTACGAGGGGGAGACGCTCCGGGCGGTGCGGCGCGACGACGGCACGGTGAGCCACCTCGACCTCGGGTCGTTCGTTTTCACGCGGGAGCCGTACGCGCCGGAGGACGCGGTGCCGGGTGGCGTCGACGAGGCGGGTTGGCGCGGCCTCTGAGCCCCTACCTGGGGTGTTTCACGTGAAACAGCGTGCCGGCCGCCTCTCCCGGCACGCTGTTTCAGGCGTGTCAGAGGCTCTTCTTGAAGCCCACGTGGGAGGCCTCGAAGCCGAGCCGCTCGTAGAAGCGGTGGGCGTCGGTGCGGGTGACATCGGAGGTCAGCTGTACCAGGCGGCATTCCTGGCGGCCGGACTCCTCGACGGCCCACTCGATGAGCTGCGTGCCGAGGCCGCTGCCGCGCTCGTCGGCATGGATGCGGACGCCCTCGATGATCGAGCGGGTGGTGCCCCGGCGGGAGAGCCCCGGGATCACCGTGAGCTGGAGCGTTCCGACGACCTTCTCGCCACGGACGGCCACGACGACGTGCTGGTGAGGGTCGTTCGCTAGGCGCTCGAAGGCCGTGAGGTACGGGGTGAGGTCGTCGGGGGACTCCCGCTGCGCGCCCAGGGGATCGTCGGCGAGCATGGCGACGATGGCCGGGAGGTCGTCCGCGGTGGCGGGTCGTATCTCAAGATCGCTCATGCCCGGCAGCGTACGCCCGGCCGTCGGGCTCCCCCGGATCAGGCGGGAACGGTCACGCCCTCCACGACCTGGACCAGCGGGGCGAGCTCGGGGTTCTTCGCCGCCTCGTCGAGGGCCTCGCGCAAGGCGCTGTCGTTGGTGGGGCGGGCCTCTTCGAGGAGCTTCTGGCCGGCTTCGGTGACATCGGTGTAGATGCCGCGGCGGTCGGTGGCGCAGAGGTACCGGGTGAGCAGGCCGCGGTCCTCGAGCCGGGTGACGAGCCGGGTGGTGGCGCTCTGGCTGAGCACGACGGCGTCGGCCACCTGCTTCATCTGGAGATGGCCGCCCGGGCCGCTGTGCTGACGGCTGAGGACGTCGAGGAGCGAGTACTCGCGCACGCTCAGACCGTGCCCGGACTCCAATGCGCGCTCGATGTGGCTCTCGATCCGACCGTGCAGCAGGGAGAGGGCACACCAGCGCTGGGAGAGCGCGGTGAGTGCGGGGTCCGTGGCGGTCATGGTCTCTCCTCGGTCTCACCTGGGCGGCGGAGCGGCTCTCGACCAGGGTAGACGATGCGACGCAATAATGCGCGTGTGCAAGTAAATCTGTCCGGGTCCGACCGTCGGCGCCCGGGCCCGGCGGGCTATCCGGCCGCGACCGTCAGGGGTGCGAAGCGGCGTCGCCAGTCGCCGGGGAGGTCGGGCAGGGACCTGATCATCACCGCGTTGGAGGCGACGGAGTCGATGCCGTTCTCCTTCATCCAGCGCAGCAGGGTCGTATGGCGCACGTCGATGTCCGTCCGCAGGGGCCGGTCCGTGGCCGCGGCCAGCGAGGCGACGAGGGCCTGCGCCGTGCTCGTGTCCCGGGCGACCAGGGGGCCGACGACATGGGTGTCCATGTTGGGCCAGGCCGCCGCGAAGCCCGTGATCTCGCCGTCCTCCTCGGCGACCCGGAGGTGGTCCGCGAACGCGGGGAGCCTGGTGAGGACGTGCGTGCGGTCCAGCCCGAAGACCTCGCGGTCCAGACGCAGGATCGCCTGAAGGTCCTCCGCCGTCGCCGGACGGACCGGAACGGCGGGGGCGGGAGTGGTGAACGTGAAGCGCCCGCGCACCATCTCCGCCCGGCTCGTCTCCGTGAAGCCGAGCTCCTCGTACAGCGGCTGCCCGTTCGGTGTGGCGTGCAGGGTGAGCGCGGTGTCACCGGCCTCCGCGACGACGTGCCGCATGAGCCGGCGTCCCACGCCCTGGCGTGCGTACTGCTCGGCGACGAGCACCATCCCGATCGCCGCCAGCCCGGGTCCGTATGACGTGACCACGCAGCAGGCGAGCAGCCCCGTGCCGGAGGGGTCGTCGATGCCGTACCCGGTGCCCGCGGTGAGCAGGAATCCCCACTTGTGTTCCTCGCGCGGCCATCCCCGGTTCTCGGAGAGGTCGGAGCAGGCGAGGAGATCGTCCGAAGTGAGACGTCGGACAGGGAGCTGGGCGAGGAGGGTGGGGGAGGTCGGCATGCTTTCAGGCTGTCCGAAGCGGCGATCTTCCGTCCACTGCTTTAACGGATCCGGCCGATCATCCGAGGGGCGTTGCTTCCGCCCCGTGGCACGTCGGACGATGTTTCACGTGAAACCCTCCACACGGCGACTGCACCTCTTCGACCTCGACGGCACTCTGATCCGCGGATCGGCCGCCGCGGTCGAGATCTCCCGGCAGTTGGGTCTCGTCGAGGAGATCGACGCACTGGAGCAGGGTTTCCTGGAGGGCCTCACACCGGACGAGTTCGCCGTGCGGGCACGGGACCTGTGGGCCGAGCTCACCCCGGAGCAGGTCGCGGCGGCGTTCGAGGGGGCTCCGTGGCTGGCGGGGATCCGCGAGGTCTGGGCGGACATCCGGGCCCGGGGCGACCGCTGTGCCGTCATCTCGCTCTCGCCCGACTTCTTCGTCCGGCGCCTGCTGGAGTGGGGGGTCGACACGGTGCACGGTTCGGCCTGGCCGTCCGTCCCGTTCCACGCGCCCATCCACCGGCCGGGCATCCTCAACGCCGCGGCGAAGGTGCGGATCGCACGGGAGCTCTGCGCGGGGTACGGCATGGACCCGGCGGACTGCGTCGCGTACGGAGACTCGATGTCCGACGCCGAGCTGTTCGCGCTCGTGCCGGACACCGTGGCCGTGAACGCGGACCACCACCTCACCGGGCTGTCCCGCCACAGCTACACCGGTGGGGACCTGCGCGAGGCCTACGCCCTGGTCCGAAACAGCGCAGCTTAGCCAGAAACCCGGCTCTATGGCCCGAGAACTCCGCTTTCCGTCCGAGGCGGCGAAGCGGGGGGTCATGCTGCGAGCACGAAGCCGGTCAGCGCGAGGGCGAGGCACATGATGGATGCTCCGACCACCACGACGGCCGCAGAGCAGGCGGACCGAATCGAGCCCGGGGTGGCGTACGAGACCGCGGCGGAACCCGATACGGAGGGCAACGAACCCCGGATACCGGGGGGAGCCTCCGCCGACGCCCTGCTCGTCCGCCGCACGCTGGCGGAGATCGCACCCATCGCCGACAAGGTGACCTCGTACTTCTACGCCCTGCTGTTCGTCCGGAACCCTGAGCTGCGCGAGATGTTCCCCGCGGCCATGGACACCCAGCGGGACCGGCTCCTGAAAGCGCTCCTGACCGCGGCCGAGCACATGGACGACGCGCCGGTGCTCACCGCGTACCTCCAGAACCTGGGTCGGGGACACCGCAAGTACGGGACCCGGGCGGACCACTACCCGGCCGTCGGCGAGGCGCTCATCGGCGCGCTCGTCCGGTACGCGGCGGAGAGCTGGGACGAGGAGACCGAGGCGGCCTGGGTCCGTACGTACACGACGATCTCCCAGATCATGATCGACGCGGCGGCCGACAACGAGCAGACCGCGCCGGCCTGGTGGTACGCCGAGGTGGTCTCCCACGATCTGCGCACCCCGGACGTCGCCGTCGTGACGCTCCGGCCCGACCAGCCGTACCCGTTCCTCGCGGGGCAGTACACGACGCTCGAGACGCCCTGGTGGCCCCGGATCTGGCGTCACTACTCCTTTGCCTCGGCACCGCGGCCCGACGGACTGCTGTCCCTCCACGTGAAGGCGGTCCCGGCCGGCTGGGTGTCCAACGCGCTGGTCCACCGGGCCCGCCCCGGGGACGTGCTGCGCCTCGGCCCGCCGGCCGGCTCGATGACGGTCGACCACACCACGGACACGGGTCTGCTCTGCCTCGGCGGTGGCACCGGGATAGCGCCGATCAAGGCCTTGGTCGAGGACGTGGCCGAGCACGGGGACCGGCGTCCGGTCGACGTCTTCTACGGGGCGCGCCACGACCACGACCTCTACGACATCGACACGATGCTGCGGCTGCAGAAGACCTTCCCCTGGCTCTCCGTCCACCCGGTCACCGAGGAACAGGGGCGGCTTCCGGAGGCCGTTTGCCGCTACGGCCCCTGGAACGAACGCGACGCCTATCTCTCGGGTCCGCTGGGCATGGTCCGGCAGGGCGTGGACGCGCTGCGCGGGGCGGGGGTCCCGTCGGAGCGCATCCGCCATGACTTCCTGGCCGAGCTGGCCCCGGCGTCCTCGGGCTGAGGCGCGGCGGGGCGCCTCAGCCCAGGTCGGGGGCGTGCATGGCGCGGACGCCCTCGATGTTGCCGTCGAGGTAGTGGCGCAGGGAGAGGGGGACGAGGTGGACGGCGGCGATGCCGACGCGGCTGAAGGGCACCCGGACGATCTCGTACTCGCCGACCGGTTCGTCCATCTCGGGGCCGTGCCGCAGCGAGGTGTCCATGGAACCGAGCCGGCACACGAAGAAGTGCTGGACCTTCACCCCGGAGACCCCGCCGTCGACGATGTGCTCGACGGTGTCGACGAAGCAGGGCACCACATCGGTGATCTTGGCGCCGAGCTCCTCGTGCACCTCGCGGTGCAGGGCCTCGACGACGGTGGCGTCGGTGGGCTCCACCCCGCCGCCGGGCGTGAGCCAGTAGGGATCCATCCCCGGCTTGGTGCGCTTGATGAGGATGAGGTCGTCCCCGTCGAGCAGGATGGCGCGTGCGGTGCGCTTGATCACGGGCCGTTCGGTCATGGGCCGTTCGTTCATGGGAAGAAAATGGCCCGTCCCGGGTGTCCTGAAACTCACCAGCCCGCCGCGGCGCGCAGCAGTTCCTCGTGAGCACGCGCGAGGGGAGACAGCGCGAGTGTGCCCGCGCGCGCGACCAGGAAGTAGGTCCGCAGCGGAGGGACCGGGGGATCGAGCAGTGCCACGAGCCGCCCGTCCGCCAGATACTCCTCGCACAGATAGCGCGGCAGGACGGCCAGGCCGGCACCGGAGGCGGCGGAATCCCGAACGGCCCGCAGGTCGGGGGCGATCACGGTCGCGGTGGCGGCCGGTTTGGTGTCGAAGACCGTGGCCCAGTAGCGGGAGACGAACGGCAGCGACTCGTGCACCTCGACCACCGGAAGCTGCTCCAGGACCACCGAGCCCTTGCCGAGCAGCACCTCGGGGGAGAGCCGGGCCGCCCAGCGCTCCGCCGCGACCAGGACGTGTTCCTCGTCGCAGAGCGGGGTGGAGACGAACAGGCCGCCACGAGGGCGGGCGGTGGTGACGGCCAGATCGTGGTGGCCCGCGGCGAGCCCGTCGAGGATCTCCTCGGTGTTGCCGAGGAACGAGGCCCGCACGGCGAGCCCCTGCCCGACCAGCGGCGTGAGGGCGGGCAGCACGCGCAGCGCGGTGAACTCCGGAGGCCCGGCGACATGGAGGGTGCGGGCACCGCCTTGCTCGTCGAGGCCGGACTCGGTTATCTCGACCAGGGCGTCCAGGTGGGGTGCGGCGCGATGGGCCAGCTCGTCGCCGACGGTGGTCGGGGTGACGCCGCGCGCCTGCCGCAGGAAGAGGGGTCGGCCCAGCTGCCGTTCCAGGGTCCGGATCTGGCTGGTGACGGCCGGTTGCGAGAGGCCGAGGAGCGCCGCGGCGCGGGTGAACGATCCGGCCCGGTGCACGGCGACGAACGTGCGCAGCAGGGACAGATCCATGCCCGCCCCCTCCCGGCCGTGCGGCCGTGCGACTCAGGCGGTCGGCTGACTGCGCCTCAGGACTGTCCAACTATAAATAAGTCGATAGGTCGCTGTCGCTACCGTGATTGGACACTGACGCACAGTCAACTAGCCTTGTTCAGGCGGTCTCCGCGCGTGGAACCGAGGCGTTCCGAGCCACGAGGGGGGAGGCTCGGAGCGTCTCGTTCCATCGGCCGGCGACCTGCTCTCAGCCGGCGGCGCCGGCCTCGTCGAGGGCCCGCAGGACATCGGCGATGAGGTCTTCGGGATCCTCGGCACCCACCGAGAACCGGATGAAGCCCTCAGCGACCGCGTCTCCGCCCCAGCGTCCGCGCCGCTCCGCCGTGGAGCGCACCCCGCCGAAGCTGGTGGCGTCGTCCACGAGCCGCAGCTCCTCCAGGAACCGCTCGGCCCGCTTCCGGTCGGCCAGTTCGAACGAGATCACCGGGCCGAAGCGCCGCATCTGCCGGGCGGCCACCGCGTGCGACGGATCGTCGGGCAGCCCCGGGTAGCGCAGCCCGGTGACGTCCGCACGCCCGGCGAGCTCCTGCGCGAGCGCCAGCGCGGTGGAGCACTGCCGGTCGATCCGCAGCTGGAGCGTGGCGAGCGAACGGTGGGCGAGCCAGGCCTCCATGGGGCCGGGAATGGCACCGACGATCTTGCGCCAGCGCCGTACCTCCGCGGCCCGCTGGGGATCGCGGCAGCTCACGTGGCCGAGCAGGATGTCGCCGTGGCCGGTCATGCCCTTGGTGTCGCTGGCGACGGAGAAGTCCGCACCCAGTGCGAGGGGTCGCTGGCCGAGCGGCGTGGCGAGGGTGTTGTCGACCGCCACCAGTGCCCCGACGGCGTGCGCCTCGCGCACCAGGCGCCGGATGTCGCAGACGTCGAGCCCGGGGTTGGACGGGGTCTCGATCCACAGCAGCCGGGCCCCTTCGAGCACGGCCAGCTGGCCGTCGCCCCCGGTCGGGGCGGTCCGGACCTCGACGCCGTACGCCCTCAGCTGCTCGTGCAGCAGCGGCAGGGCCTGGTAGCCGTCGGTCGGCACGACCACGGTGTCGCCGGCCTTCAGCTGGGAGAAGAGCACGGCCGAGATCGCCGCCATGCCGGAGGCGAAGACGAGCGTCTCGACGCCCTCCTCCCCCGGTGCCTCCAGCTCGCCGATCGCCCGCTCCAGATGGGTCCAGGTGGGGTTCTCGTCGCGGCCGTACGCGTAACCGCCGGTCGGCTCGCCCGGCAGGTGGAAGTGGGCGGCGAAGACCGGGCCCGGCAGGGTCGGTTCGTACTTCACGGGCTCGGGGAGCCCGGCCCGCACCGCGCGCGTGCCGTCGCCGTATGTCGTGTCGGTCATGCTGTCCGGTCCTCCAGTTCCGCGCGGACGGCGACGAGCAGGCCTTCGCTCGCCGCCTCCACCATCTCCAGGCACTCCTCGAAGCCCTCGCGGCCCCCGTAGTAGGGGTCGGGGACGTCGAGTCCGTCCCCGGCGGCCGGGTCGTAGGAGCGCAGCAGCCGTATCCGGGCCGCTTCTTCGGGGGTGCGGGCCAGCGAGCGGAGCTCCCGCAGGTGGCCCGCGTCGAGCGCGATCACCAGGTCGAGGGCGGGGAACCAGGAGGCCCGGAACTGCCGGGCGGTGTGCGCGGAGGTGTAGCCGCTCTCCTCGAGCACGGCGACCGTGCGCGGGTCGGCGCCGTCGCCCTCGTGCCAGCCTCCGGTTCCCGCGCTGTCGACCACGACCGTCCCGCCGAGGCCGGCTTCCTCCACCTGGCGGCGGAAGACGTGCTCGGCCATCGGCGACCGGCAGATGTTGCCGGTGCAGACGAAGCAGACGCGGTAGGTCACGGTCCCCACTCAGTCACCGTCGGGGAGCACGATGTTCAGCGCCCACGAGACGACGGAGATGATCAGGCCGCCCAGGACGGCGGTCCAGAAGCCCTCCACGTGGAAGCTGAGGTCGAACTGCTCGGCCAGCCACGACGTGAGGAGCAGCATCAGGGCGTTGACCACGAGGGTGATCAGGCCGAGGGTCAGGATGAAAAGGGGAAGCGTCAGCAGCTTGACGATCGGCTTGACCAGGAAGTTCACGAGCCCGAAGACCAGGGCGACGAGAATGAGGGTCAGGGCCTTCTTGCCAGTGCTGTCGCCGGTCAGAGTGATGTCCTGGAGCAGCCAGATGGCGACTCCCAGGGCGCCCGCGTTCGCGAGCGTCTTGACTACGAAATTCTTCATGTGTCTGATCGTGGCAGAGATGATCGGGCCGAGGCAGGGGCGGACAGGCGATGAAGGCATTCCGGCTGGATGAACTGGAGGCGGAGCGTGCCGCGAACGACGGCGCGTACCTCCAGTTCCTGCGCGAGCGGAACATGTCGGTGGGTCTGTACGCGCTGGATGCCGGGGCGCTCGACCCGCAGCAGCCGCACCGCCAGGACGAGGTCTACTTCGTGGTGAGCGGCCGTGCGTCGATCACCGTCGGGTCGGAGACGACCCAGGTGGCGCGCGGCAGCGTGGTCTACGTGCCGGCGGGGGTGGAGCACAAGTTCCACCACATCAGCGAGGACCTGCGGGTGATGGTGGTCTTCGCCCCGGCGGAGAGCTGACGCCGAAGACCCGACGCCGGAGAGCTGACGCCGGAGGCCTGACACCGGAGACCCGACGCCGAAGAGCCGGTGCGGGTGACCCGGTGCCGCCGCGCCGGTGCGCGCGGGGCCGGGGAGGGCGGCTGAGGGTCGTGGGGCCGAAGCCCCTAGGGGGCGGATCAGGGGAGAGCGGGGGCCGCGGGGCCCCCGTGGGACTTTCCCGGCGCCTAGCCTTGAGGATGTTCGGCGCGGAGCGCGCGGAACGGATCTTCGAGAGCGAGGTAGGGACGATGGCCGTACAGGAGATTCTCGCGGGGATGCCCTGGTGGGTGAAGTGGGTCGCGATACCCGCGCTGGCCCTGCTCGTCTTCGGCGGGCTGATCACGAGCGTCCTGGCCTTCGTGGTCGGACTGCTCTTCAAGGTGCTGCTCTTCGTCGCCCTGGTCGCCGGACTGATCTACGTCGTACGGAAGTTCAGCTCCTCCGGCACGTCACGTGAGGACTGGTAGCACAAGCTACTGATCAGTATGAGGCCGACGGCGGGGATTAGCCCGGGCGGGGGAACGCGCTGGTCGAATCAGGGCATGGGCCCAGAGGCTGCCACTAGAGTGGAATCTCTCCGCCGTGTTTGGGGACTACGGGCGTAGATCCCCGTGCTGACCAGCGGTTTCCCTGGCCCGGCGGGCGCGCGGGGGCGGCCCCCGCGGGCGGGTGCACTGCACCCGTCGTCACGCCTGGGGGTGACCTTTGGCCACGGCTACGCAAACGGCTGCGCCTACCCTGATCGGCTCGGTACAGCGAGCGCTGAGACTCCTGGAAGCCGTCGCCTCCCACGCGGACGGCGCTCCGGCCAAACAGCTCGCCCGTGAGACGGGCCTCCCGCTGCCCACCACGTACCACCTGCTCCGCACCCTGACGCACGAAGGCTATCTACGCCGCGAGAAGGGTGTGTTCGTCCTTGGCGACGCCGCCGTCCGACTGGCCGGTGGCGGAGACGTGCAGAATCGTCGCATCAAGATCGAAGACTCTCTTGCCCGCTGGCGGGACGAGATCGGTGTGCCCGTCTACTTCGCCCTCTACCGCGAGGGCGAGATCGAGCTCGTCGCCGTCGCCGACACTCCTTCCGCCCCCGCCGTGGAGGAATGGGCCGACTTCCGCGAGACCGCGCACGCCCATGCGATCGGGCAGTGTCTGCTGAGTCAACTCGATCTGAAATCTCGTCAAGACCACCTTGATCGCCACCCGGTGGAAGCCATCACTCCGTACACGGTGCGTAACCGGAGTCTGCTTTTGGAACGTTTGGGTGGTTTGGGGCGAATGGAGCCCCTGGTGGAGCGTCAGGAATATGCACTCGGCACGGTCTGTGCCGCCATCCCCATTACGGCGGGCTCCGCGGCGGGTGCGATGGCCATTTCGCTCCCCCTCCACCAGGCAGAACGGTTGCTCCCAGCAGTCGAGCGGCTACGTACGGAGATCGGAAGGCTCTTCAGCTCCCTCGCTTTCTCTATCAGTATCTGAAAAATCACTCCTTGTGATCTGCTATCGCTTACAGCACGATTGCGTCAAGAGGGCCATGGGGGATCATTCCTGGCCGTTTCGGTCACAGCTTTCAGCAGCTGTGTTTACACAACTGCTTCATCTACTGCGGGGTACATGATGCGAGAGTCGGTTCAGGCCGAGGTCCTGATGAGCTTCCTCGTCTCCGAGGAGCTCTCCTTCAAGATCCCGGTCGAGCTGCGATACGAGGCCAGGGATCCCTACGCGGTGCGAATGACCTTCCACCTCCCCGGAGACGCGCCCGTGACGTGGGCGTTCGGCAGGGAACTGCTGCTCGACGGGATCAACCGGCCGAGCGGCGACGGCGACGTGCACATCGCGCCCACCGAGCCCGAGGGGCTGTCGGACGTCTCCATCCGGCTCCAGGTCGGCGGCGACCGCGCCCTGTTCCGGGCCAGCGCACCGCCGCTGGTGGCGTTCCTCGACCGCACGGACAAGCTCGTGCCGCTCGGCCAGGAATGCACCCTGGGCGACTTCGAGGACAACCTGGAGGCCGCGCTCGGCCGCATCCTGGCCGAGGAGAACGCCGGACCCGCCTAGAGGAGCCTGCCGATCAGGGTCGGACGGGCCCCGGCGGGTCCTGCCCTCACTTGGCGCGACGGCGTCGTCCGCCCCGTACCGCCGTGGTCTTTCGGCCACCGGTGACCGGAAGGCCGTCGGCGTCCGTGCGGTCGGCCGAGACCACGAGAGCCGCCAGGACCGTGGTGACCGGAACGGCGGCGACCAGACCGATCGACCCGACCAGCGTCCGGACGATCTCCTCGGCGACCAGCTCGCTGTTGGCCACCGTCCCCATGCTGCTCTGCGCGATGGAGAAGAGCAGCAGCAGCGGGAGGGCGGCACCCGCGTAGGCCAGCACCAGGGTGTTCACGACCGAGGCGATGTGGTCGCGGCCGATCCGGATGCCGGCCCGGTACAGCGCGCGCGGCCCCATGCCCGGATCGGCCTGGTGCAGTTCCCAGACCGCCGAGGTCTGGGTCACCGTCACGTCGTCGAGCACACCGAGCGAACCGATGATGACCCCGGCCAGCAGCAGGCCGGACATGTCGATCTCCGGGTACAGGCCGTGGATCAGGCCCGTGCTGTCGTCGGTGTTGCCGCTCAGTGAAGCCCAGCCGATGAAGAGCGATCCGAGCAGGCCGATCAGCAGCAGTGAGATCAGCGTGCCGAGCACCGCGACCGAGGTGCGGGCCGACAGGCCGTGGCACATGTAGAGCGCGATCAGCATGATCGCGCTCGACCCGACCACCGCCACGATCAGCGGATTCGACCCCTGCAGGATCGCCGGCAGGATGAAGAACGTCAGGACCAGGAAGCTCATGGCGAGCGCCACGAGCGCCATCACGCCCTTCATCCGGCCGACGACCACGACCGCGATCGCGAAGATCCCGGCGAGCACCGCCAGCGGCACCTTCCGGTTCACGTCCGTCACCGAGTACTGCAGGTCGTGCGGGGCGTCGGGGGCGTACGCCACCACCACGCCCTGTCCCTCGTGCAGTTGGCGCGGGGCGTCGGGCTGCACGATCTCGGTGAACGTACGCCCCTTCTCCGGGCCGCTGGTGACCTCGATCGTCGCCTTCTCGCACTCCCCCTGCTGCGCGGCGACGGCCTCGCGTCCCTCGGGCGTGGAGGTGTCCCCGGTCGGCGGGACCTGGGCGGCGTTCACGCTCTTGCAGTCGACCTGCTCGACGGAGACGACCTCGCCCTGCTCGGTCTGCCGGTCGAAACCGACGCCGGTGCGCTCGTGCGCCGGAGTGCCGCCGGGCCACAGCACCACGAGCCCGACGACGACTGCGGTGGCGAAGGGGATCAGGACGGCGGCGATGACCTTGCGCAGATGCCGCGAGACGGGGGCGGCGGGGCCGTGGCCGTGGCTGTGGCCGTGGGCGTGCCCGGGGCCGTGACCTGCGTCGTGGCCGTGCGAGGAGCCCCGTCCGTGGGAGCGTCCGTGTCCGTGGGCCGGACCGTGGCCGTGCTCGTGGGGAGGTCCGGGATCGTGCCCCGGACCGTGGGAGTGGTCGTGCGACTCGGGGGTCTGCTGGGGGGAAGTCACCGGCCGATCATCGCAAGAACGACGGGGGCCTACTGTTCAGCACGCCAGGGTGACGCTAGCGTGGTGGCACCTTTGCACACGCGGGAGCTCGGAGCACCGGGCTGAGAGGGCGCTGATCACCGTACTCACGTACGGGAGGAGGCTGCGCCGACCGCCGAACCTGTTACCGGGTAATGCCGGCGTAGGGAGATCAGGTCTCATGACCATTCAGGATGCACGCACGCCTGCCTCCGAGCAGAACCTGCCCGAAGGGCAGGAGCGCACGCCGGGCTGGCACAAGGGGTACCTCCAGGGTTCGCGCCCCGACCTCAGGGTGCCGGTCCGTCAGGTGCACCTCACCAACGGCAAGGACGTGACGCTGTACGACACGTCCGGCCCGTACACCGACCCCACCATCGACACCGACGTCCGTCGCGGCCTCGCGCCGCTGCGCGAGAACTGGATCATCTCGCGCGGCGACACCGAGGAGTACGCGGGCCGTCCGGCCCGTCCCGAGGACGACGGCATCAAGCACACGTCGCCGCGCGGCGGCGGGCTGAAGAACCTCGACGCCGTCTTCCCCGGCCGGCCGCGCCTGCCGCGCCGGGGCCGCGACGGCCAGGCGGTGACGCAGCTGGCGTACGCCCGCCGGGGGGAGATCACCCCGGAGATGGAGTACGTCGCGATCCGCGAGAACGTCTCCCCCGAGGTCGTGCGGGAGGAGATCGCCGCGGGCCGGGCCGTGCTCCCGGCGAACGTGAACCACCCGGAGATCGAGCCGATGATCATCGGCAAGCGGTTCCTGGTGAAGGTCAACGCCAACATCGGCAACTCCGCCGTCACCTCCTCGATCGAGGAGGAGGTGGAGAAGATGACCTGGGCGACCAAGTGGGGCGCCGACACGGTCATGGACCTGTCGACCGGCCGCAACATCCACACCACCCGCGAGTGGGTGCTGCGCAACTCCCCCGTCCCGATCGGCACCGTGCCGCTCTACCAGGCCCTGGAGAAGGTCGACGGCAGGGCCGAGGACCTGACCTGGGAGATCTACAAGGACACGGTCATCGAGCAGGCCGAGCAGGGCGTCGACTACATGACGGTGCACGCCGGTGTGCTCCTGCCGTACGTGCCCCTCACCGCGCGCCGCAAGACCGGCATCGTCTCGCGCGGCGGCTCGATCATGGCCGCCTGGTGTCTCGCGCACCACAAGGAGAACTTCCTCTACACGAACTTCGAGGAGCTCTGCGAGATCCTGGCGGCGTACGACGTCACCTACTCGCTCGGCGACGGCCTGCGCCCCGGTTCGATCGCGGACGCCAACGACGAGGCGCAGTTCGCCGAGCTGCGCACGCTCGGCGAGCTGAACACCATCGCCAAGCGGCACAACGTGCAGACGATGATCGAGGGCCCCGGGCACGTTCCGATGCACAAGATCAAGGAGAACATCGACCTCCAGCAGGAGATCTGCGAGGAGGCGCCGTTCTACACGCTCGGCCCGCTCACCACGGACGTCGCGCCCGCGTACGACCACATCACCTCGGGCATCGGCGCGGCCATGATCGCCTGGTGGGGCACGGCGATGCTCTGCTACGTCACGCCCAAGGAGCACCTGGGCCTGCCCAACAAGGACGACGTGAAGACGGGCGTCATCACGTACAAGATCTCGGCCCACGCGGCGGACCTCGCCAAGGGGCACCCGGGCGCGCAGGAGTGGGACGACGCGCTCTCGGACGCGCGGTTCGAGTTCCGCTGGGAGGACCAGTTCAACCTGGCTCTCGACCCGGACACCGCGCGGGAGTTCCACGACGAGACGCTGCCGGCGGAGCCCGCGAAGACCGCGCACTTCTGCTCGATGTGCGGTCCGAAGTTCTGCTCGATGAAGATCTCCCAGGACATCCGTCGCGAGCACGGCGGCACGCAGCAGGAGATCGAGGCGGGCATGGCGGAGAAGTCCGCGGAGTTCGCGGCGAGCGGCAACCGCGTCTACCTGCCGCTGGCCGACTGACGCACGGCACGGAGACCGGCCCGCGAC
>NZ_JBHJQI010000028.1:0-75508 GCF_042262805.1 Streptomyces sp. NPDC056361 | reverse complement strand
GGGATGTCCCCGGGCCCGCCGCCGTCTCACGGGACCCGCGGGTCAGTCGTACGGGATGACGACCACGGAGCGGTCGGTGCCCGTCTGGAGCCGGGAGTCGCCGTTGCCGATGGCGCTCCAGACCTCCAGGCGGACCGTGCCGCCGCGCAGGTCGCCGAGCGTGCCGGTCGCCGCCTGCAGGCCGCGGCCCTGGGCGTACTCCTCCCAGCCGGTGACCGGGTCGGTCGCGAAGTAGTGGTACGTCTCCGTCCGGTCGAAGGTGCCGTCGCCGGTGAGGTCGTAGCTGATCCGGGCCTGCTGGCCGAGGCCGACGGCCGTGCCGGCGTCGAGCTGGAGGCGGAAGGCGGTGGCGCCGCCGGGCCTGAGGGTGCCGTTGACGCCCTTGATCTCGTAGACGAGCGGCCGGTAGGGGGTGCCGTCGTGGTTGGTGCCGTTCGCCGAGGCGACGGTGTCGCTGCCGGCGGTGGCGCCGGTGGCCGTGGTGAGCGTTCCGCCGGTGCGGAGCTGGAAGGTGTTCCCGGTGGACGGCTCGGGGTCGGGGTCGGGGTCGGTGCCGCCGGTTCCGCTGCCGGTGGCGGTGGAACGGGCGGGCACGGTCAGGGTCTTGCCGTCGGAGAAGGTGACCGTGCGGGCGGTCGCGCCGTGGTTGTGGGCGACGTAGGTGCGGGTGGTGCCCTTCAGGAAGACGGCGGAGGTGGGGAGGTTGCCGCTGACCGTGCCGTCGGGGGCGCCGAGGGTGTCGAGGGCGGTGAGCCAGTGGTAGGTGTGGGCCTTGGACTCGCCGGCCTCCGGGGTGTATCCGGCGTTCCCCGCGTCCCACTTGGCCTTGGCGGCGGCGGGGTCGGCGAAGGACTGGAACTCCCAGAGGATGTCGCGCCATTCGACGGCGGGGCCGCCGTTCTCCCGCTCCATCTCGGCGATGTTGCGCCGGACGGCGTCCTTGTGTCCGCCGAGGTGCAGCGAACCGCCGGTCACGGGGAGGACGTTGATGCCGTGGATCTCCTCGGGGTTCGCGGTCCACCAGGTGGAGTAGGCGGCGCCGCTGCCCCAGACCATGCCGGCGGTGTCGTGCTGGAAGGAGGCGGGGAAGACCTGCTGGTCGGCGTCGAACCAGTACTGGGCGATGGCCTCGCCCTCGGTGGTGAGCAGATAGGTGCCGAGGTCGCGCAGGGCGGTGTCGCCGGTGGCCGAGCCCCACAGGACGAGCGCGGCGCTGAGGTTGGTCGACTCGGAGGAGGACTCCTGGTTGTTGCCGGCGGCGAAGCCCTGGTGGCCGCTGGCCCAGCTGTGTCCGGCGTACACGTCGAAGCCGCGCAGGAAGGGGAAGGCGCCGTCGGTGCGGCTGGGGTTGGCGGTGTCGCGGACGAGCGTCCTGACCATGGCGCCCCAGGCGGAGTCGGCGGCCCAGGCGGGGTCGTACTGGGCGACGATCGCGGCGGCGTACACGTAGTAGCCGTAGTGGAAGTGGTGGTCGTTGAGTTCGGTGTCGCTGCCGTAGGAGGCGGGGTAGCCGGTGAGCGTCTTCCACACCTGGTCGTACGAGAACTCGTTGGCGCCGCCGGCCGTGAACCAGTCCTGGAGGCGGCCCTTCATGAGGCCGAGCAGCTTGTCGCGGATGGCGCCCTCGCCGATCTGGTCGGCGAGCGGGACCAGCTGGGCGAGCTTGCCGAGCGCCTTGCCGGTCCAGTAGGTGTCGACGGCTCCGGAGAACGGGTCGGAGGAGTTCGCCACCTCGTTCAGGTAGCCGCGCAGCCGGGCGGTGTCCGCGCCGGTGCCGCCGGGGAGGGCGGGCAGGGTGGCCGCGGCGCGCTGGGTGGTGGTGAAGGAGGCGGCCTCGCGGACCTTCATGGTGCCGCGGGGCGAGACGTAGGTGTACGGGGTGAGCGGGTCGGTGGTGTGCAGCCACTGATGGCGGTAGAGGGCCTGGAGGGTGCCGCGCTCGGTGCCTTCCTTGGCCTCGGTGGTGAGGCTGTAGGTGGCGCGGACGGTGCCCGCGTCGTAGCTCCAGTTCACGGTGGATCCGGTGACGAAGCTGTACGCGTACTTCCGGTAGGTCGCGAGGGCGTCGGTGGAGGGCAGGACGGCGACGGAGAAGTAGTCCTTGCCGCCGAGGCCGGCGGTGACGGTGGTGCCGGAGACGTTCCAGTCGGTTCCGCTGGGGGCGAAGAGGGCGTAGTGGTGGCCCGCGACGGTGATGCCGAGGACATTGCCCTGGTCGGCGAAGACGGCGGGCGCCTCGGCGGTGGTGATCCGGGCGTCGCCGCCGGTGCCCTTGGCGTACACGAAGGGCAGGCCGTGGCCGATGGTGGTGCGCAGGGTGCGGGAGCCGTCGGACCAGTAGGGGGTGACGGTCCAGTCGGACCAGGCGTCGGCCTTGGTGTCGGGCGAGTTCAGGCCGGTGAGGCCGAGGGTGAGGTCGCGTTTGTGCGCGTACTCGTACTGGCGGCCGTCGCCGACGACGGCGGGGCTGGTCGGGTAGCCGACCTCCAGGCCGCCGGCGACGGCCTGGTAGGTGAGCGGGTGGCCGTACATGGGGGTGGAGTACGGGTTGTCGCCGTAGCGCTGGAAGGCGAGGGAGGACCACCAGTCGTTGGTGGGGACCGGCTTGCCCTGGGCGGCGGCGGTGACCTTGGGGGTGACCGGCGCGCCGGTGTTGGTGGTGGGGCCGGAGGTTCCGGCGGGGCGGGTGTCGGAGTAGCTTCCGGCGCCGGTGGGGACGGTGGCGGCGGCCGCGGGGGCGGCGGCGGGGCCGAGTCCCAGGGCTGCGAGGGCGGAGACCAGGACCAGCGCTGCGGCCGGCCGTGTGCGGGGGGCTGGCATGAACGGCACCTCATGTCGTCGCGGAGTCGCGGTGAGCGAGCGTCTGAGAGCGCTCTCAGATGGCCGGAAACGTAAAACCCTTGAAACGAGTGTGTCAAGAGGTTGAACACACAGGCGAGTTGAGGCCGTGTCTCGTCCGTTACGCCTTCGAGCCTTGACGGATGAGCCGCTCCGCAGGCACGCTCCCTCCGCAAGCTTGAGAGCGCTCTCAATCGCTCTCGCTCGTTCCGGAGCCAAGGGAGGCTTCCCATGCCCATCGCCCGAGCCGCCAAGAGAACCGCCGTCCGCCTGGGGGCGGTCGCGCTCACCGGGGCACTCCTCGCCGCCTGTGGAGGTTCGACGGACGACACGTCCTCGGACGGCGCGGGCGGCAAGGTCACGATCACCGTGGACCTGTTCGGCTCCTTCGGATACAAGGAGGCCGGGCTCTACGCCGAGTACGAGAAGCTCCACCCCGGCGTCACCATCAAGCAGACGGACACCGAGGACGAGGCCGACTACTGGAAGTCCCTCCAGACCCGGCTCGCCGGTGGCGGCGGGCTCGCCGACGTCCAGGGCATCGAGGTCGGCCGGATCGCCTCCGTCACCCAGCAGCAGGCCGACCGCTTCGCCGACCTCAGGAAGTACGGCGCGGACGGGCTCGAGGACCAGTTCGCCCCCGCCAAGTGGGCCGCCGCCACCGGCAAGGGCGGCGAGGTCCTCGGCCTCGGCACGGACGTCGGCCCGGAGGCGATGTGCTACCGCACGGACCTCTTCGCGCAGGCGGGACTGCCGACCGACCGGGACGAACTGGCCAAGAAGTGGGCCACCTGGGACGGCTACCTGGACCTCGGCAAGCAGTACAAGGCGAAGGCCTCCGGCAAGCGCGCCTGGCTCGACAGCGTCGGCAGCCTCTACTCGATCATGATCGGCCAGGAGAAGGAGCGGTACTACGACGCCTCCGGAAAGCTGATCTGGGAGGACAACCCCGCCCTCCGCACCGCCTGGGACCACTCCGTCCAGGCGGCCCAGGACGGTCTGAGCGCCAAGCTCGACCAGTGGTCCCCCGCGTGGAACCAGGCCTTCGCCGCCGGCTCCTTCGCCACCATCCCCTGCCCCGCCTGGATGCTCGGCTACATCAAGGGCCAGGCCGGTGAGACCGCCAAGGGCAAGTGGGACGTCGCCCCGCTCCCCGGCGGCGCCGGCAACTGGGGCGGCTCCTACCTCGCCGTGCCCAAGGCCGCCGCGCACAAGAAGGAGGCGTACGAGCTGATCAAGTGGCTCACCGCCCCCGAGCAGCAGACCCGGCTCTTCGAGAAGCAGGGCAACTTCCCCTCCGCCACCGGCGCCATCGAGAAGGTCGCCGGCGCGAAGGACCCGTTCTTCTCCGACGCCCCGATCGGGAAGATCTTCGGCGACGCGGCGAAGGCGGCACCCGTCCAGGTCCTCGGCGTGCACGACCAGAACATCGCCCAGCAGATCACCAACGCCCTGAGCGAGGTCGAGCGCAAGGGCACCTCGCCCGAGAAGGCCTGGTCCAACGCGAAGAAGGGCGTCGAGAACACCATCGGCTGACGCGCCCGGTCGGCCGACCCGCACCCTCGGCCGACCCGCACCGCCGACCCTCGCACCGGGGGTGCCCGGCACCCCCGCCCCGACCTCTCACCGAAGGGCCGCACCGTGACCCTCACCGCATCCCAGGCACCGGCCCCGCCCGGCCGGACCGCCCCGCCACGGCGGCGGGGATCCGCCCGGCGGGCCTGGCGGACGTTCTCGCCGTACGCCTACCTGGCCCCGTTCTTCACCCTGTTCGCCGCGTTCGGACTGTTCCCGCTGGTGTACACGGCGTACGTCTCGCTGTACCGGGTGGAGCTCCAGACGCCCGGCGACATGCAGTGGCGCGGCCTCGGGAACTACACCGCGCTGCTCGGCGACGACTACTTCTGGCTCGCGCTGCGCAACACGTTCACCATCGGGGTGCTCTCCACCGTGCCCCAGCTGGTCATGGCACTCGGCCTCGCGCACCTGCTGAACTACCGGCTGCGCGGCCGCACCTTCCTGCGGACCGCGATCCTGCTCCCGTACGCGACCTCGGTCGCCGCCGCCACCCTCGTGTTCGCCCAGCTCTTCGGGAGCGACTTCGGGCTCGTCAACTACGTCCTCGGCGTGGTCGGCGTCGACCCCGTCGACTGGCAGAACGACACGGTCGCCTCGCAGATCGCCGTGTCGAGCATCGTCGTCTGGCGCTGGACCGGCTACAACGCGCTGATCTACCTGGCGGGCATGCAGTCCATCCCGCACGAGCTGTACGAGGCCGCCGCGATGGACGGGGCCTCGCGGTGGCGGCAGTTCTTCCACGTCACGCTGCCCGGGCTGCGACCCACGATCGTCTTCACCGTCGTCGTCTCCACGATCGGGGCGACCCAGCTCTTCGGGGAGCCGCTGCTGCTCGAAGGCCAGATATCGGGCGGCATCTCGCACCAGTACCAGACGCTCGGGCTCTACATGTACGAGCAGGGCTGGGGCTTCTTCCACCTGGGCCGGGCGGCGGCCATCGCCTGGGTGATGTTCCTGCTCATCGTGGTGCTCGTCGGGGTCAACGCCCTGATCGCGCGCCGCCGTTCCCGCAAGGAGGCCGGCCGATGACCGCGCCGATCGCCCCCGCGGCGGCCCCGGGGCCCCCCGCCCCCACCACCCCGCCGGCCGGCGGCCGCCGGGCTCCCCTGCGCACGGGCCGGCCGCGCCGCGGGGCCTCGCGGGCGGGGCGCACCCTGCACGCCGGCCCGGTCGCGTACGCGATCCTGATCGTCGCCGTCCTCGTCTCCGCGTTCCCGTTCTACTGGACGATCGTCGCCGCCAGCCGCTCCAACGCCGATCTGGCCCGGGTCCCGCCGTCGCTGCTGCCGGGCCCGAACCTGATGCGGAACTTCGAGGCGGTCGTCGAGGAGGCGGACATCGGCAAGGCGCTGCTGAACTCGCTCCTCGTCTCGGGCTCGATCACCGCGGGCACCGTGCTGTGCTGCACGCTGGCCGGTTTCGCCTTCGCCAAGCTGCGCTTCCGGGGGCGGGGCGCGCTGCTCGCGATCACGGTGGGCACCATGATGATCCCGCCGCAGCTGGGCGTCATCCCGCTGTTCATGCTGATCGCCGAACTGGGCTGGGTGAACCAGCTCCAGGCGGTGATCCTGCCGGGTCTGGTGTCGGCGTTCGGGGTGTTCTTCATGCGGCAGTACCTGGTGCAGTCGCTGCCCGACGAACTGATCGAGGCGGCCCGGGTCGACGGCGCGTCGACGGCCAGGATCTTCTGGTCGATCGTGGTGCCGGTGGCCCGGCCCGGCATGGCCGTGCTCGGCCTGCTGACCTTCATGGCGGCGTGGAACGACTTCTTCTGGCCGATCGTCGCCCTGACCTCCTCCGAGCCCACCGTCCAGGTCGCGCTGCGCCAGCTCGGCGGCGGCTACGTCCACGACCAGTCCGTGATCATGGCGGGCACGCTGCTCGGCACGCTGCCGGTGCTGCTCGTCTTCGGCCTCCTCGGCCGCCAGATCGTCGGCGGCATCATGCAGGGCGCGGTCAAGGGCTGACCCGCGGCCCGCCGCCGCCCCGCCCTCACCCCGGCGCCCGCACGCGCACGCGCACCCCGCACCTCCCCCTGCCTCTCCCCAAGACGTCTCACTCCAAGGGAGTTCCCGCCCCATGACCGCGCTCGACACCCGCACCCACACCGATGCCACGACCGCCCTCCGCTTCCCCGAAGGGTTCCGCTGGGGCACCGCGACCGCCGCCTACCAGATCGAGGGCGCGGCGGCCGAGGACGGCCGCACGCCCTCCATCTGGGACACCTTCAGCCGCACCCCGGGCAAGGTCCGCAACGGCGACACCGGGGACATCGCCGCCGACCACTACCACCGGGTCGACGAGGACATCGCCCTGATGCGGCGGCTCGGGGTCACCGACTACCGCTTCTCGATCGCCTGGCCCCGGGTCCAGCCGACCGGGCGGGGCCCGGCCGTGCGCAGGGGCCTGGACTTCTACCGGCGGCTCGCCGACTCGCTCCTGGAGGCCGGCATCCGCCCGGTGGCGACGCTCTACCACTGGGACCTGCCGCAGGAGCTGGAGGACGCGGGCGGCTGGCCGCACCGGGAGACCTCGTACCGCTTCGCCGAGTACGCGGGGATCATGGCGGACGCCCTCGGCGACCGGGTGGCGACCTGGACGACGCTGAACGAGCCGTGGTGCGCCGCCTTCCTCGGCTACGGCAACGGCGTGCACGCCCCGGGCCGGACCAGCGACCTGGCCGCGCTGCGCGCCGCCCACCACCTCAACCTGGCCCACGGGCTCGCGGCGCGGGTGCTGCGCGGCGCGCTGCCCGGCTCCGCCGAGGTGTCGCTGACGCTCAACCTGCACGCGGTGCGGGCCCGTTCGCAGGCGCCGGAGGACCTGGACGCGGCGCGGCGGATCGACGCGGTCGGCAACCGGATCTTCCTCGACCCGGTCTTCCACGGCCGGCTCCCCGAGGACCTGGTCCGCGACACGGCGGCGGTCACGGACTGGTCCTTCGTCCAGGACGGCGACCTCGCGGCGGCCGCCGCGCCGCTCGACTCGCTCGGCATCAACTACTACTCCCCCGCCGTCGTCGCCGCCGGGTCCTCCGAGTCGCCGTCGCCGTGGGCGGGCGCGGAGCGGCACGTCCGGTTCGAGCCCGCGCCCGGTCCGCGCACCGCCATGGACTGGCCGGTGGACGCGGACGGGCTGCACGAGCTCCTGGTCCGGCTGCGGGACGAGCTGCCCGGCGTACCGCTGGTGATCACGGAGAACGGCGCGGCGTACGACGACTACGCCGACCCCTCGGGCCGGGTGAAGGACCCCGAGCGGGTGGCGTACCTGCACGCGCACCTCGCGGCGGTGCACCGCGCCCTCGCGGACGGCGCGGACGTGCGGGGCTACTTCCTGTGGTCGCTCCTGGACAACTTCGAGTGGGCGTACGGCTACAGCAAGCGGTTCGGCATCGTCCACGTCGACTTCGCCACACAGCGGCGGACGCTCAAGGACAGTGCCCGCTGGTACGCGGACGTCATCGCCCGGGGCGGCCTCGCGCCGTCCTGAACCCGGCGGCGCGGAGGGGGCGCCGCGACCACCCCCCCGGGTGCGCGGCGCCCCCGGTCAGGGACGGTCCGGCGTCACAGGCGCTGCCACAGGGCCGGGACGTTCGGCGGCTCCCAGCCCGACTGGGCCTGGTGGCCCTGGAGGCAGCGGTAGCTCCCGCCGCCGTACGTGACCGTGTCGCCGGCGGCGTACACCTTGCCCGCGGCCCAGGTGCCGCCCGGCTGGGGTTCGCCGGGGCCGGGGCCCGGGCCCGGGTCGCTCCCGGTGGTCCTCAGGGTCAGGCCGTAGGTCTGGAGCAGCGGGTTCAGCGGCTGGAAGAAGGTGGTGCCGCCGCTGGAGCAGGTGCCGGAGCCACCCGAGGTGACGCCCTGGGCCTGGCTGCCGGAGATGTACGAGCCGCCGGAGTCGCCGGGCTCGGCGCAGACGGTCGTACGGGTCACCCCGGTGATGGTGCCCTCGGCGTAGGTGACGCTCGTGTTGTGCTGCTGCACGGTCCCGCAGTGCCAGCCGGTGGTGGAGCCGGAGCGGCAGACGGAGGAGCCGACGGGCTGGAGGACCGAGCCGGTCACCTGGACGTTGCCGCCGGAGCCCTTGACGTACGGGGTGGAGGTCCAGCTGGAGTTGGCCGCGACCCAGGCCATGTCGTTGCCGGGGAAGACCGAGCCCTGGAAGCTGCCCTGCGCCACCTGGTTGAAGCCGCTGGTGGTGGTGCCGGCGCGCCCGCAGTGGCCGGCGGTGGCGAAGCCCTGGGTGGTGCCGCGGGTGACCGCGAAGCCGACGGAGCAGCGGCCGCCGCCACCCATGTAGTAGGCGTCGCCGCCCCGGATGTCGTACAGCGGGCGCGGCGCCTCGGCCGTGCGGACGACGCGGACCAGGTCGCGCGGGACGCCGGTGGCCCGGACGAGCCGCGCCCCGGCGCCGGCCTTCGCCTCCTCGACGACGAGGACGTTGGCCCGGACGTCGACGTAGCGGACGGGGGCCTCGGCGGTGGCGGCCCGGTCGAGGGCCTCCTTGGCGCGCTCCAGGGTGGTCAGGCCGTGCGTGACGAGCCGGGCGCGCGCCCCGGTGGCCCGTATCGCGGCGGTGTCGGCGGCCCGGGTGGTGGCCACGGTCAGGGTGTCGGCCTCGGCGCCGTCGACCCAGGCCCCGGCGAACGTCCCGCCGAGGTCCTGGCGGAGCCGGGCGGCGGTGGCGCCGGCCTCGGCCTCGTGGGCGAGGCGGCGCAGGGCCTGCTCCCGGGTGAGACCCAGGTCGCGTCCCATGGCCCGGAGGAGTTCGGGCCGGGCGGAGGCCGCGCCGAGGGTCTGCGCGGCGGTGCTGACGGCGGGGGTCGGGGCGGTGTCCCGCGCTTGCGGGGCCGCGGTGGCGGGGCCTGCCTGGAGGCCGGCCAGCGCCATTCCGGCGGCGGCCAGCGCGGTACACGCCGCGCGGGCGTGTCGTCGGAGCATGGGTGTCTCCTCGGTTCTCGGTGGGGGATCTCCTGAGAAGGTAGGAGTCCCGACGAGGAGGCGGCAGCGGCCAGTTCGCCCCTGCCTCCGCGTTATGCCCCGGCCGCCGGAAGGTGCGGTGCCGGGGTTCCGCCGGCGCTCCGGGCCAGCGCGTCGGCGTGGGCGGCGCGGGTGTGGCGGAGGACGGCGGCGGCCCGGTCGGCGGCGCGGCCCTCGGGGTGCCAGCCCAGGAGGTGCCGCCAGACCAGGGGCGCGCCGGCCAGCGGGCGGGTGACGAGGCCGGGCGTCACGGGGAAGGTCGCCCGGCACAGGCCGACGGCCCGGCCGACCTGGACGAGGTGCACGCAGGACGCGGTGTCCGTCTCGTACACGCAGGCCGGGGTGAAGCCCGCGCGCACGCAGGCGGCCGCGAAGCAGTCGCCGAAGCAGCCGTCGCCCGGGACGTCGGTCCAGGCCTCGGCGGCGAGTTCGGCGAGGTCGATCTCGGTGCGGAGGGCCAGCGGGTGGTCGGCGGCCAGCATGACGTACACCGGGTCGCGGGCGACCTCCGTCCACGCCAGCCGGCCCGCCTCGGGCGCGCCGCTCTCGCCGCAGACGCCGACGAGGGCGAAGTCGAGCCGTCCGGCGACGACTCCGCAGGCGATCTCGCGCTCCGACCACGAGGTGTACGTGGTCACCTGCGCCCCCGGGTCGGCGCGGGCGATCCGGTCGACGAGTCCGCCGAGCAGCGGGCCGTGCGTGCCGCCGAGCCGGTAGCCCTCCGTGCCCTGGCGCGCGAAGCGCACCGCCTCCTCCTGCAGTTCGCACACGGCGGGCAGCACCACGCGCGCCCGTTCCACGACCAGGTCGCCGAGCGCCGTGGCCCGCACGCCGTCCCGTCCGCGCACGAACAGCTCTCCGCCCAGCGCCCGTTCGATCCGCTTCAGCTGCGCGCTGAGCGCGGGCTGCGCCAGTCCGAGGACCGTGGCGGCGCGCGTGAGACTCCCCGCGTCCGCGATGGCCCGGATCGTCTTGAGGTGTCTCAACTCCAAGTCCATACGTGGAGCTTGACGCCGGTCGCGCGATAGGTCCAGACCAGGCGGCGTACCGGCGTCCCCCTCCCCGTCGCTCCGCGGGGAACCGAAAGGATCTTCGTGCCGTCTTCCCGGTCGGAGGGCGGCCGGGGTCCCGAGGGACCGCCGGGCCGCCGAAGGCGGACGAGGGCAAGGAGCACGCGGTGACGGTCACGCTCGCGGAGGAGATCATGCTGCTGTCGCTGGACGACGCGACCGGAGTGGCGAAGGAACGGCAGTCCGCGGCCTGGGCCGTCGCGGGCGGGATCCTCCTCGATCTCGCCCTGGCCGGCCGCGTGGCCGTCGACGGCGGACGGATCCGGGTCACGGACCCGAGCCCGACCGGGGTTCCCCTCCTGGACGAACGGCTGCGCCAGGTGATCGTCTGGGCGGCCGGCAGGAAGCAGGCGCCGAAGGTCACCCAGTGGCTGACGAAGGACCACACCAAGGCCGTCCAGGCGACCGTCGACAGCCTGCGCGGGCGGGGCCTGGTCCACGCCGAGCAGCGCAAGGTGCTCGGGCTCTTCCCCGTCACCCGCTACCCGGAGGCCGACGGCTCGACCGAGCGCGAGCTCAGGGACCGGCTCCGGGCCGTCGTCCTCGACGGCGCCGAGCCCGACGCGCGCACCGCCGGCCTGCTCGCCCTCGTCCACGGCGCGAAGCTGCACCGCCTCGCCTTCCCCGACGTGCCCCGCAAGCAGGTCGCGCCCCGCCTGGAGCAGATCACGGAAGGCCAGTGGGTCGCCGAAGGCGTCCGGAAGGCGATCCGCGACATGCAGGCCGCGATGGCCGCGGTCACCGTGGCGACCACGGTGGCCGTCACGAGCTGACCGGTCGGATCCCCGGCCCGCCGTCCGCCGTCCGCCGTCCGGGGTGCCCCGCGGCCCGTCAGGAGGCGTTGGGGCCGACGTCGGCGGGGGTGAGGGGCCGGCGGAGGGGCGCGGTGGCGGCGTACTCGTCCGCGCCGATGTCGCGGGTGGTGCCGCGCGGGTGGCCGTCGATGTCCTCGGGGACGGGGACGCCGGTGAACGTGGCGGCGCCGATCGCGGGACTGTCCGCCGCCAGGCGGTGGATGCCGTCGGCGTCGGCCAGGAGGCGCGGGTCGACGCGCGTGTACCCGGCGGCGGGGAGGGTGCCGTCGGCGGCGGCGCCCCAGAGGATGTTGCCCTGCCAGGTGAAGCCGGTGGTGCGGCCCAGGGCAACGAGGCTGCCGGCGTCGCCGACGAGGAGGTTGTCGGCGACGACGACGTCCCGGGGTTCGTGCTCGCGGCTCTCTCCGGAGAGGGAACTCTTGTTGCCGCGGAGGGTGTTGTGGAGGATGACGGCGCGGTCGCACGCGTCGTTGCCGCGTCGCTGCTCGGTCGTCTCGCCGTCGGTGTGGTCGCGGGTGGTGCCGCTGCCGATGACGAGTGCGCGGCCGGTCAGGCCGGCGAGGTGGTTGTTCACGACGAGGTGGTCGTTGCCGTAGAGGCGGATGCCCTCCTTGCCGCCGAGGAGGTAGTTGCCCTCCACGGTGGTGCGGTTGCCGTGGCGCAGCACGATGCCGCCCTGGCTGTCGCGGATCGTGTTGTGGCGGACGGTGTTGTCGGAGGACTTCACCGAGATGGCCTCGGGGTCGCCGTCGCACCGCTCGAACAGGTTGTACTCCACGATCGCGTGGGCGCCGGACAGCGCCCGGCTGCTGACGCCGAGCCGGATCGACTCGCCGCCGTTGGCGCCGGTGTAGCCGTGGCGGGCGAAGTGGTTCTTGAAGACGTGGAGGCGCTGGGCGACGGCGGTCGTGCCGGGGCCGTCGACGACGAGGAAGATGCCCTGCGTGGTCCGGTCGTGGAACCGGTTCCGGTCGACCTTGGCGTCGTCGCCCTCCACGAGCACCCAGTCGAGGCCGGGTTCGTCGGCGAGCTGGAAGTCGTTGCGGGTCAGCCGGATGCCGGTGCTGTCCGCCGGGATCGCGAGCGTCTCGCTCTGCCGGAACGCGAAGCCGCTGAGCGTGACGTAGTCCGAGTCGCGGAACACGAAGCTGCGCTCGCCGCGCAGCACGGCGCCGCCCCGGGACGCAGAGACGATGGTGATGGGCGCGCCGGCGGTGCCCTTCCTGTCCGTGACGGTGAGGGCACCGCCCGGCGGGACGGTGTACGTGCCGTCCGCGACGACGATCCGGTCGCCGGCGACGGCCCGGTCGATCGCGCTCTGCAGCTCGGCCAGGGACGTGACCGGCGCGGGGGTCGCGGCCGGGGCCGCGGGGGCGAGCAGGGTGTCGAGCGGTACGGCGACCGCCGCCGCGCCGATGAGGGAGCCCGTGAGGAAGGTCCGTCGTCGCATGATGCCTCCTGGGGAAGAGAGGAGTTCGCGCGGTGCCCGTCGCGGGACGCCGTTCGCGTCCCGACCGGGCCGGACCCGGTGCGGGCCCCCACGGCCCGCCCCGGATCCGGCCTGGTCAGGACGGGACGCGCCCCACTCTCCCGCCCGCCGCTCACGTCCCGCTGACGTTCCGCTAACGCGCCCGGATCGGCACCGGACCCGGCGCCGATCGGGTGGACCTCGGGAAAGGGCGGGGAAAGGGGGGTGTACGTGCGGGGGACGGACGGTTCAGGATGGGGCCGGCGGAGCGAACCGGTCTTCGTCCTCGCGGGTCCACGTGAAGGTGGGGGAGATGACCGGCCGACGCAGGGCGATCACCCGGCTGCTGACGATGTCTCTGACGTTTTCCCTGACCGCGGGGCCGGCGACGGCCCTCGGCTCCCCCGCGCTGCCGTCCCGGCTCGTCGCCGACCAGACGACGATCTCGCACGACGACCTGCGCACCGGCTGGGACCGCGACGAACCGGGGCTCGGCCCCGACCAGGTGTCCAGTTCGGACTTCGGGCTGCAGTTCTCCACCCCCGTCGACGGCCAGGTCTACGCCCAGCCGCTGGTGGTGGGGCGGACGCTGATCGCGGCCACGGAGAACAACAAGGCGTACGGCATCGACGCGGCCACCGGCGGCATCGGCTGGACGAAGGACCTCGGCGCGCCGTGGCCCGCCTCGGCCGTCAGCTGCGGGGACCTGGTGCCGAACATCGGGGTCACGTCGACCCCGGTGTACGACCCGGTCAGCAACGCCGTCTACCTGACGTCGAAGGTGAACGACGGCCCCGACGTCCAGCACCCCAACTGGTACGTCCACGCCCTCGACCCCGCGACGGGCGCCGAGCGGGCGGGCTGGCCGGTCAAGGTGGCGGGCGCCCCGGTGAACGACCCCGGACGCGCGTTCAACCCGTACACCGCCGGGCAGCGGCCCGGGCTGCTCCTCATGGGCGGCTCGGTGTACGCGGCCTTCGCCTCGCACTGCGACCGCGGGCCGTACGTGGGCTACGTCATGGGGGTCGACACCACGACCCGCAAGACCACGCTGTGGGCGACCGAGGACGCGTCGGCGAACGGCATGGCCGGCGTGTGGATGAGCGGCGGCGGTCTCGTCTCCGACGGTCCCGGCCGGATCCTGTTCTCGACGGGCAACGGGGTCTCCCCCGCGCCCGGACCCGGCAACCGGCCGCCCGGCCAGCTCGCGGAGTCGGTGGTGCGGCTCGGGGTGAACAGCGACGGCACGATGTCGGCGCAGGACTTCTTCAGCCCCTCCAACGCCTCCCAGCTCGACCTGAACGACACCGACCTGGGCTCCGGCGGCCCGGTCGGCCTGCCGGAGCCCTACTTCGGCACCAGCCGGTACCCGCGGCTGCTCACGGAGATCGGCAAGGACGGCCGGCTCTTCCTCCTCGACCGCGACGACCTCGGCGGACGCAGCCAGGGTCCGGGCGGAACCGACAAGGTGGTCGGTGTGTTCGGACCGTACGAGGG
The DNA here is from genome assembly GCF_042262805.1 of Streptomyces sp. NPDC056361. Taxonomy (NCBI): domain Bacteria; kingdom Bacillati; phylum Actinomycetota; class Actinomycetes; order Kitasatosporales; family Streptomycetaceae; genus Streptomyces; species Streptomyces sp. NPDC056361. The sequence continues at coordinate 61,266 of NZ_JBHJQI010000028.1, read as the reverse complement.
GGTGTGGGGACACCCCGCCGTCTACGGCGGACAGGGCGGGTACGTCTACACGATCGGCAGCAACGGACCGCTGCGGGCCTTCGCGTACGGGCTGTCCGGCTCGGGCCTCCCGGTGCTCAGCAACACCGGGAGCAGCGCCCAGCGGTTCGGCTACACCTCGGGTTCGCCGGTGGTGACGTCGACCGGGACGAACCCGGGCTCGGCGCTGGTGTGGGCCGTCGCCTCCGACGGGGCGAACGGCGCCAACGGGCAGCTGCGCGCGTACGACGCCGTACCCGTGAACGGGGAGTTGCGGCTCCGCTGGTCGGCACCGATCGGGGTGGCGTCGAAGTTCGCCGTGCCGGCCACGGACAACGGGCGCATCTACGTGGGCACCCGGGACGGCCGTGTGATGTCCTTCGGCCGTCCCGCGAACTCGGCGCTGCACGGCGAGCCGGTGGACGCCGGCGACGTCGCGGTCGGCTCCTCGGGCACGGCCACGGCGACGGTCACGGCGACCCGCGACGTGACGCTCACCGGGGTGCGCACCCCGGCCGGCAGCGCGTTCTCGGCGGCCTCGGCCGGTCTGCCGCGCACGCTGCGGGCGGGCGAGACGCACACCGCGACGGTGACCTTCTCCCCCACGGCGCCGGGGGCCGACACGTCGGCGCTGACCTTCACCACGAACGTCGGCGACAGCGCGCTCGGCCTGACCGGTTACGGGACCCGGCCGGGTCTCCTCGCGTCCCCCGGCTCCCTCGACTTCGACACGGTCCCGACCACCTCCCGCAAGACGCTCGGCGTGACGTTCACGAACACGGGGACGACCGACGAGACCCTCTCCTCGGTCTCCCTGCCCGGCGGCCCGTTCGCCGTCGCCGATCCGCCGGCCGCGGGCACGGTCGTGCGTCCGCGCCAGTCCGTCACCGTGCAGGTGACGTACGCGCCGACCGTCGCCGGGCAGCACACGGGGACGGTCGCCGTCGCCGGCGGGAGCGGCACCGCGTCCGTCTCCCTGGCGGGCACGGCGGTGACCGGGCGGGCGGAGCTCACCATCACGCCCACCTCGACGGACTTCGGTCAGGTGCGGGTCGGCGAGTCGGTCACCAGGACCTTCGACATCGCCAACACGGGCAACATCCCGCTCACCATCACCAAGGCCAAGCCGCCGGCGGCACCCTTCCACGTGACGAACCCGATCAGCGAGGGCCAGGTCCTCGGTCCGGAGGACGTGGTCCACCAGGCCGTCACGTTCTCGCCGACGGCCATCGGAGCCGTGTCGGCCGGGTACGAACTCACCGCCGACGACGGGCAGGGGGCCCTGAAGGAGACGCTGACCGGTGCGGGTACCGCCGGCACCGTGGTCAACGTCCCGTCGCCCGGCGCGGGCGGCTGGAAGCTGAACGGCTCCGCGCGGATCTCCGGGAACGACCTCCAGCTGACCCAGGCGACCGCCTCCCAGCGGGGTACGGCGGTCTGGCCCGTGCCGGTGCTCACCGACGGTCTGAAGGCGTCGTTCACCACGGTGATCGGCGGCGGGACCGGCGCCGACGGCCTGTCCTTCTCGCTCCTCGACCCGGCCAGGACCACGCCGTCCGCGCTCGGCGGCGTCGGCGGCGCGCTCGGCTTCGGCGGCCTGCCCGGTGTGGCCGTCGCCTTCGACACCTTCCGCAACACGGGCGATCCGTACACGAACTTCGTCGGCGTCTCCACCGGCGGCACCGGCTCGTCCCTGACCTACGCGGCGACCACGCCGAACGTGCCGAACCTGCGGTCGGGCACCCACGCGGTCTCCGTCACGGTCACCGGCAAGACGATCGCGGTGTCCGTCGACGGCGTCGAGCGGCTGCGGACCACGGTGGCCTCGCTGCCGCCGACGGCGTTCCTCGCGTTCGGCGGCGGGACCGGCGGCGTGACCGACATCCACGCCGTCCGGGGTGCGGCGATCACCGCCGCCTCGTACGCGCTGCCGCCGCCCGGCCCCAACGGCTGGACGTACAACGGCAGCGCCGCCCTGTCCGGCACCTCGCTCGTCCTCACCCCCGCCACGGCCAACGCCAAGGGTTCGGCGGTCCAGGCCACTTCCGTGCCCTCGGCGCGGCTGCGGGCCCGCTTCACCGCCACCCTGTCGGGCGGCACCGGCGCCGACGGGCTCGCGCTGCTGCTCCTCGACGCGGCACGGGCGACGCCGACGTCCCTGGGCACCGGAGGCGGCGGGCTCGGCTTCAGCGGGCTGCCCGGGATCGCGGTGACCCTGGACACCTACCGCAACGGCAACGACCCGTCGGCGAACTTCGTCGCCGTGTCCACCGGCGGCACCGGAACCACCCTGCGGTACGCGGCGACCTCGACGAACGTCCCCGCCCTGCGGACCGGCAGCCATGTGATCGACGTGAACGTCACCGCGGCCGGGCGCCTCATCGTGCTGGTCGACGGCGCCCAGGTCATCGACGTGGCGATCACGCTGCCGCGCAACGTCCTCGTCGGCTTCAGCGCCGCCAACGGCGGTCTGACCGACCGCCACGCGGTCAGCGGGGTGCGGATCGGCTACTGAGAGGTCGCGTGACGCCCCCGGTGGCGGGCTGCTTACCGTGATGCCGGCAGCAGCACCGCAGGCGCGACCGGCGCCCCGCCCCGGAACCCGGAGGGCGGGGCCACCGAGGCACGTCCTCACGGACCCTCCTGAGGGAGGGGTGGGACCGGGTCAGCTGTCGAAGCCGAGGCCGAAGCGGTCGAGGGTGCGCAGCCAGAGGTTGCGGTGTCCCTCGTTGCGGTCGGCGCGTGCCATGGACCACTTGGTGATGTTGATGCCGATCGAGCGGACGGGCTCGGGCGGGAAGGGCAGGGGCTTGCGTCGTACGAGTTCCAGGCCGGTGCGCTCGGTGCGTGCGCCCGCGAGGAGGTCGAGCATGACCTCGGCGCCGAAGCGGGTGGCGCCGACGCCGAGGCCGGTGAAGCCGGCGGCGTAGGCGACCTTGCCGTGGTGACTCGTGTCGAAGAAGACGCAGAAACGGGTGCTCGTATCGATGGCCCCGCCCCAGGCGTGACTGAAGCGGAGCCCTTCCAGCTGCGGGAAAGTGGTGAAGAAGTGGTCGGCGAGCGTCGCGTACGTCTCGGGCCGCCGGTCGTGCTCGGCGCGGACGGGACCGCCGTGGTAGACGGCGTCGTACCCGCCCCACAGGATGCGGTCGTCGGCGGAGAGCCGGACGTAGTGGAACTGGTTGGCGCAGTCGGCGAAGCCCTGGCGACGCGTCCACCCGACGGAGGCGAGCTGCTCCGCGGTGAGCGGCTCGGTCATCAGCGCGTAGTCGTACACGGGGACGGTGTACGGGCGGTGGCGCCGGAGCAGGGAGGGGTAGGCGTTGGTGGCGAGCGCCGCGCGGTGATCCGGCCGTAGGGGGTGGTCACGCCGATCGCGGCGCCGTGTTCGTCGAGCGAGGTCGCGGGGGTGTGCTCGTGGATGCGGACGCCCAGGTCGAGACAGGCCTGCTTGAGGCCCCAGGCGAGTCGGGCGGGGTTGACCATGGCGACGTCGTCCCGGTTCCACACGCCGCCGAGGAAGGTCGGGGAGTCGATCTCGGCCCGGACGGCCTCGGCGTCGAGGAGGAGCGGCTTGCCGCCGTAGCGCGCGGCGTGCTCGGCCTCCTCGGCGAGGCCTTCGAGCTGGTACGGCTCGGTGGCGACGACGAGGGAGCCGGTGCGCTCCCAGTCGCAGTCGATGCCGTAGCGCTCGATGGCGTCCTCGATGGCCTGGAGGTTCTCGCGGCCCAGGCGTTCGAGGAGTCCGATCTCGTCGGGCCAGCGCTGGCGGCCGTTGCCCAGGCCGTGGGTGAGGCTGGACTCGCAGAAGCCGCCGTTGCGGCCGGAGGCGGCGCCGCCGACCTCGTCCGCCTCGACGAGGACGACGTCGGCGGAGGGGTCGCGCTCCTTGGCGACGAGGGCGGTCCACAGGCCGGTGTAGCCGCCGCCGACCACGAGCAGGTCGCACGTGGTGCCGCCGACGAGCGCCGGCTCGGGCTGCGGCCTGCGGGGGTCGTCGAGCCAGAACGGGGTGTGCTCGACGTCTCGGAGCGAGGTGAGGTGATCCATGGGCGTTCCTTACGGGTCGCGGAGTCGCCCGGGCGCGGGGAGTCTCCGAAGTGCCGCCATGAGACTCCGCCGCGCGGAACAAGGTCAATGATGTTGACATAAGCCCCCGCCCGCGCCCCCGCCCCGCCCTTCGGCGCCTACGCCAGCGGGTCCCAGCGGTCGAGGATCTCGTCCGCGATCCTTCGGGCCCCCGGTTCGAACCGCGCGGAGAGGTCGTGGAACAGCGCCTCGGCGCCCTCGGCCGGCCACTGCTCCGGCAGGTGCTCGGCGGGCAGGTGCGGGTCGCCGCGGACCACGTCGAGCCAGTCGGTGTGGAGCAGCAGCAGGCGGCCCAGGTCGTCGTGCGCCTCGGCGGGTGCGGGGCCGTCGCCCCAGCGGGCGAGGAAGGCGCGGTAGCCCTCGGCGATCGCGTCGACGTCGAAGGCGGTGCGGAGCAGGGGTCCGGCCTCGGTGGGTGCGGCGGCCTCGCCGTGGAAGGCCTTGATACGGTCCCCCAACCCGAGTTCCGCCGCGACGCGGGCGACGTCGACGCGGCCGGGTGCGACCCAGAGGCCGCTCTGGAGGGGGCCGAAGCCCGCCCAGACGAGCCGGGAGCGCAGGTCGTGGCGTTCGCGGCGCCAGGATTCGGGGAGCGAGAAGCCGACCAGGGTCCAGGTGCCGTCCCAGGCGCGGTTGACGGCGCCGGTGCGGCGGATCCGCTCCTCGCCGTCGGCGAGCACCTCGGCGGCGCGGTCGGTGAGCGAGAAGTACATCCTGCGGCCTCGCCGGTGCCGTTCGAGCAGCCCGCGGCCGACCATGCGCGTGAGGGTCGAGCGGACCGCGTCCTCCCCCACGCCGACGCGGGCGAAGGCGTCGATGACGCTCGCCGAGGAGAGGGCGGTGCCGGTGCCGAGGACGTGGATGCCGAAGAAGCTCAGCATCAGGGACTGGGTGCGGGGCGGGGCGCCGCGGCCGGCCGTTTCGGGGTCGGCTTCGGACGGCTGTGCCGGGTCGGGTGCGATCACGGGGACAGCGTAGGCCCGGACTTCGCACCTCGGAATGAATCTTCGGCAGTTTGTTGACCGCAGGCAAGAATGTGCCTAGCTTTGGCCTCGCCGGTGCGTGCTCCAGGCCGCGTCACCTTCGCGCCCCGCACCCGGCTCTCGGGAAGGACCCCCGCTCATGACTCCTGTGGATCTCTCCGGCAAGGTCGCCGTCGTCACCGGCAGCGGCCGCGGACTCGGCCTCGCCTACGCCCGCTCGCTCGCCGCCGCCGGCGCCTCCGTCGTGATCAACGACGTGGACACCGAAGCCGCCGTCGAGGCCGTGCGCCTCATCACCGCCGACGGCGGACGGGCCGTCGCCGAGGTGGTGCCGGTCGGCTCCACCGAGGCCGCCGAGGCGCTCGTCGCCCGCGCCGTCGACAGCTACGGCCGGCTCGACGTCATGGTCACCAACGCCGGCGTCCTGCGGGACCGGGTGCTGTGGAAGATGACCGACGAGGACTTCGACACCGTCGTCGAGGTGCACCTGCGCGGCACCTTCACCTGCGTCCGCGCCGCCGTCGAACGGATGCGCGCCCAGGGCGAGGGCGGCCGGATCGTGGTCGCGGGCTCCCCCGCCGGACAGCGCGGCAACTTCGGGCAGACCAACTACGCCGCCGCCAAGGCCGGCATCGCCGCCATGGTCCGCACCTGGGCCATGGAGCTCGCGAAGGCCGGCATCACCGCGAACGCCGTCATCCCGGTGGCCGCGACCGCGATGACCAAGACCGTCCCCGTGTTCGCCCCGCACGTCGAGGCCCTGGAGAAGGACGGCATCGCGCTCCCCGACAGCCTGCGCAAGGGCGAGGGCTTCGGCACGGCCGAGGACGTCGCCGGCCTGGTGACCTTCCTCGCCTCGGACGCCGCCGCCGGCGTCACCGGCCAGTGCGTCGGCATCGGCGGCGACAAGCTCGCGCTCTGGTCGCACCCGCAGGAGGTGTCGGTGGCGTACGCGGACGGCGGCTGGAGCGCCGAGGCCATCGCCGCCGCCTGGCCGGTGACCGTCGGCCGCACCCCGGAGACCTTCGGCATCCCGGCGCCGCAGCTGTGAGCGGCCACGGCGCGATGGACGTGAACGCGCTCGTCGCCATCGACATGCACACCCACGCCGAGGTGTCCGAGAAGGGCGGGGCGTCGCTCTCCGCCGAGCTCGACGCCGCCGCCGGCGCGTACTTCAAGGCCGAGCACCGCCACCCGACGCTGCCGGAGATCGCCACGTACTACCGCGAGCGGCAGATGGCGTGCGTGGTCTTCACGGTGGACGCGGAGTCGGCGACCGGCACTCCGCCCGTGCCCAACGAGGAGATCGCCGAGGCCGCGCTGCGGAACCCGGACGTCATCATCCCGTTCGCCGGGGTCGACCCGTACAAGGGGAAGGCGGCGGTCCGTCAGATCCGGCGGCTGGTCGAGGAGTTCGGGGTCAAGGGATTCAAGTTCCACCCGAACATCCAGGCCTTCCACCCCAACGACCGCATGGCGTACCCGCTGTACGAGGCGATCGAGGAGGCCGGCGCGGTCGCGGTCTTCCACACCGGTCAGACCGGCATCGGCGCGGGTGCCCCCGGCGGCGGGGGCATCCGGCTGAAGTACTCCAACCCGATGGACGTGGACGACGTCGCCGCGGACTTCCCCGGGATGAGGATCGTCCTCGCCCACCCGTCCTTCCCCTGGCAGGACGAGGCGCTCGCGGTGGCCACCCACAAGCCGCAGGTGTACATCGACCTGTCGGGCTGGTCGCCGAAGTACTTCCCGCCGCAGCTGGTCCGGTACGCCGACAGCCTCCTCAAGGACAAGGTGCTGTTCGGCTCCGACTTCCCGCTGCTCGCCCCCGACCGCTGGCTGGCCGACTTCGCGGAGCTCCCGATCAAGGACGAGGTCCGTCCGAAGATCCTCAAGGAGAACGCGGCCCGGCTGCTCGGTCTCACCGGAAACTGAGGGATCACCCCATGCGCAACCAGGGCATCGGCTCGTGGCCCGCACGCCGCGACCGCAGGTCGCCTCGGCGCACCGCCCTCCTGCACGAGGGCCGCGCGGTCGACTACGCCGAACTCCACGACCGCTGCACCCGGCTGGCCCACGCCCTGCGGAGTGCCGGGGTCGAACGCGGCGACCGGGTGGCGTTCCTCGGCCCCAACCATCCGTCCTACCTGGAGACGCTCTTCGCGGCCGGCTTGCTGGGCGCGGTGTTCGTCCCGCTCAACACCCGCCTCGCCGTACCGGAGTTGCTCCACCAGGTGACGGATTCGGGCAGCCTGGTCCTGGTGCACGCCGGGCAGCCGGACGAGCGGGTGGCGGAGCTGGTGGCCGGAGCCGGCATCGGCACCGTACTCGCCGTGGACGGGGGGCCCGGGACGCCGTACGACGAGGTGCTCGCCGGCGCGTCCGCCGAGCCGCTCGACGAGGAGGTGGGGCACGACGACGTCTGCCTCATCATGTACACCTCGGGCACCACCGGGCAGGCCAAAGGCGCCGTCCTCACCCACGGCAACATCCTCTGGAACAGCGTCAACGTCCTCGTGGACACCGACATCGCGGGCGACGAGGTGACCCTGGTCTCCGCACCCCTCTTCCACACCGCGGCGCTCAACATGAGCTGTCTGCCGACCCTCCTGAAGGGCGGCACGGTCCTCCTGGAGTCCTCCTTCGACGCGGAGCGCACCCTGCGGCTGATCGAACGGCACCGGGTGACCCGGATGTTCGGCGTGCCGACGATGTACGACGCGATGGCGGTGGCCCCCGGCTGGGCGGAGGCGGACCTGACCAGTCTGCGCACCCTGCTCTGCGGCGGCGCCCCGGTCCCGACCCGCACCGCCCACGCCTATCTGGACCGGGGCCTCGCCTTCGTCCAGGGCTACGGCATGACGGAGACCGCGCCGGGCGCCCTGATCCTGGACCGGGCGGACTCGCTGACCCGCGCCGGCACGGCGGGCGTCCCGCACTTCTTCACCGACGTCCGGGTGCTGCTGCCGTCCGGCGAGGAAGCGGCGCCCGGCGAGAAGGGCGAGGTCGTCGTTGCCGGGCCGAACGTCACGCCGGGCTACTGGAACCTTCCGGAGGCGACCGCCGCGGCCTTCCGCGACGGAGGGCGCTTCCGGTCGGGCGACGTGGCCGTCGTCGACGAGGACGGCTACGTGCGGCTCGTCGACCGACTCAAGGACATGATCATCTCCGGCGGGGAGAACATCTACCCGGCCGAGGTCGAGGACGCCCTGCTCGCGCACCCCGACGTGGCCGAGGCGGCCGTCATCGGCGTGCCCGACGCCCAGTGGGGCGAGGTGGGCCGCGCCGTCGTCGTCACCCGCGCGGGAGCGACCGTCACCGAAGCCGAGCTGATCGCCCACCTGGAGGCCCGGCTCGCCCGCTACAAGATCCCCAAGAGCGTCGTCCTCGCGCCGGACCTCCCCCGCAACGCCACCGGAAAGCTGCTCAAGGCCCCCCTCCGGGCGCGCTACGGCAGCACCACCTGACATCCCTTCCCTCCCCTCTTTCTTCACGAGGAGTACTCCCATGGCTCTCACCGTCCACGGTATCGACGAGATCAAGGCCCAGGCCGGGGCCGACCTCGGTCACAGCTCCTGGGTCGAGATCGCCCAGCACCGCGTCGACACCTTCGCCGACGCCACCGGCGACCACCAGTGGATCCACGTCGACGCCGAGCGCGCGGCGACCGGTCCCTTCGGCGGCACCATCGCCCACGGCTACCTCACCCTCTCCCTCCTCATCCCGATGTGGAGCGAGCTGCTCCGGGTCGAGGGCGTGTCGATGGCGGTCAACTACGGCCTGAACAAGGTGCGTTTCCCCTCTCCCGTGCGCGTCGGGTCGAAGATCCGCACGCACGGCCGCGTGGTGTCCGTCGAGGACGTCAAGGGCGGCGTCGAGGTCGTCGTGGACCTCACCGTGGAGATCGACGGCGTCACCAAGCCGGCGTGCGTCGCACAGGCGGTGTACCGCTTCTTCGCCTGACGTCCACGCACCGGTGCCGGACCGGCGGACCGGGGGCGAGCCCCCGACCGTGATCCGCCGGACCGGCATGCGGAAAGGGGGGCGGTCGCGCACACGACCGCCCCCCCTTCCGCATGCCCGGACGCCGTCGGCGGCGGGGGTACGGATCCCCGCGCCCCGCATGCCCGTACCCCGCTTCCGCGGGGGTTGCGGTCGCCCTCACCTCCTGCGCGCCCGGACCTCGTCGACGGCGAGGGGTACGGTTTCCCCGCACCCCGCTCACCCGCCGCCCCGAGGAGTCCGGACGATGCCGCAGCCCGCACCCGCCGAGGCCGAGGGCGTGCCCGACGAGCTGGTCGGCCCCCTTGAGCGGGGGCTCGCCGTGCTCCGCGTGATGGCCTCGGGAGCCGACGTCCGCCACCGCCCCGGCGACCTCGCCAAGACGACCGGGCTCGCCCGCTCCACGGTCGACCGGGTCGCCACCACACTCGTCCGCCTCGGCGTCCTCAGGGCCGAAGGCCGCGACCTGCTCCTCGCCCCGGGGGCCGCCGAACTCGGCAACGCCTATCTCGCCTCCTGCCGGCTCCCCGAACTCCTCGGACCGCACGCCGCCGAACTCGCCGACGCCCTCGACGAGTCCGTCTCCCTCGCCGTCCCCGACCGCGACGGCGTCCGCTTCCTCACCCAGGCCACCCGCCGCCGGGCCATGGCGATCTCCTTCCGGCCCGGCGGCCTCCTGCCGGCCGAACGGTGCGCGCCCGGAGCCCTGTTCGCCGCCCACTGGGACGCGGACGACCTCGCGCGGTGGCGGGCCCGTCGGGCCGGCGACCCGCTGGACACCGGCTTCCCGTCCGTGCCGCCCCGCCCGGCAGCCCCGCCCGCCGGGGTCGAGGCCGAGTTCCTCGACCGGGTGCGGGAGGCCCGGGCGAGCGGCATGGCCGTGGACGACCAGACCATCGAACCGGGGCTGCTGGCCGTGGCCCTGCCCGTACGGGGGCCCGGCGGCGCGGTGGTGTGCGCGGTCAGCGTCGTCAGCCACACGAGCCGGCACACCGCACGGTCGCTGACGGCGCGGGCGCTGGCGCCGCTGCGCCGCGCGGTGGCGGCGATGGAGGCGGCCCTGGCGGCGCCGGAGGCCCCTCCGTGCTCGCCGGAGACCCCTCCGGCGAGCGGGGACGCGCCCGCGGCCGCCAGGGCGGGGCTCAAGGAGGAGCTCGGCTCGGGCTTCCTCCAGTCGCTCGCCCGCGGCCTCGACGTCCTGCGCGCCTTCGGGTCCGTCAGGGGTCCCGTGCGCCTGGCCGAGCTGGCCCGGCTGACCGGGCTGCCCCGCGCGACCGCGCGCCGGTCGCTGATCACCTTGCGCCACCTGGGGTACGTACGGGAGGAGCCCGGCGGTTTCGTCGTCCTGCCCCGGGTCCTGGAGCTCGGGCACGCCCGCCTCTCGGGGCTGAGCCTGCCGGAGATCGCGACCCCTCACCTGGTCGCCCTGGTGCTGCGCGTCCACGAGTCCGCGTCCGTCGCCGTCCTCGACGGGGACGACATCCGGTACGTCGCCCGGGTCGCGGGGACCCGCATCATGCACATCGACATCACGGTGGGCACCCGGCTGCCCGCGTACGCGACCTCCATGGGCCGCGTCCTGCTCGCGGACCTGCCCGCGGCGGAGCGCGCCGAGCGGCTCGGCCGGATCACGCCCGAGGCGCTGACCCCGCACACGGTGACGAGCCCCGAGGGGCTCGACGACGTGGTGGCGGCGACGGCGGCGCGGGGCTACGGGTGGGTCGAACAGGAGCTGGAGGAGGGCCTGCGCTCCCTCGCCGTGGCCGTCACGGACGGCACGGGCCGCGCGGTCGCCGCGGTCAACGTGGCCCTCCACGCGGGCCGGGCCACGCCCGCGGAGAGCCTGTCCGCCCTGCTGCCGCCGCTGCGGGAGACGGCCGCGCTCATCAGCGCCGACCTCGGCGCCGTGGGACGCTTCTCCCGGGTGGCGACGGGCTGACGGCACGCCGGGTGCGGGCCCGGGGACGGAGACCCGGGCTCGGCGGGGAGTGCGCCGTTTGTGGGGGGCTCCCCGGGTTTCCCCCTGGGGGTACCCAAAGGGAGGAGCCGTCCCGTGCGGCCCACCCCGGGCGTCGCCGGGGCGTGCCCAAGGGGAGGAGCCCAGCCCGCGCCGTCCGTGGGGCCGCCCCCTGTCCACTCTGGGGTCCAGCCACGGCGCGCCCCCCTGGGGTCCTCCCCGGGCGGCCGAAGCCCGGGATCCCCGCCGTTCAGTCGCCGGCCCCCGCCGGGCGCAGCGCCGCCACCGCGACGAGCATCAGCTCCAGCGCGAAGGGGTAACCGCTGTCGGTCATGTCCGCGGCGAGCAGGGGGAAGGTCGCGGCGATGTGGGGGTGGGTGTCGGGCGACAGCCTGCCGTAGACCGCGTGCCAGACTTCCTCGTCCTTCGCCCGGGCGGCGGGCGGCAGGGCGGCCGCGGCGGCGTCCTGGGCGGCGAAGGCGAGGGCCTGGTCGACGAAGGCGTGGTAGATGCGGACGGCGAGGTCGTCGGGGAACCCTGCGGTACGGAGGATGCCGAGGATCCGCTCGACGGCCTGGGTCTCGTGGGTGCGGCCCGTGGTGCGGTGCGCCGCGAGGATCGCGGCCTGCGGGTTGTTCCGGTAGCAGGAGTTGATGCGCAGGCCCATCGCGCGGAGGTCGGTGCGCCAGTCTCCGGTCGCCGTCCAGCCCTCCTGCGCGCGGCCGATCATCTCGTCGGCGACGGCGAGGAGCAGGGCGTCGGTGTTGCGGAAGTAGCGGTAGAGGGCGGTCGGGTCGGCGCCGAGCGCCGCGCCCAGCCTCCGTACCGAGAGGGCCTCCGCGCCGTGCTGGGCGATCAGGCGCAGGGCGGTGTCGACGATGAGCCGTTCCGAGAGGACGGCGCCCTGCTTGGTGGGGCGGCGGCGCTTCCGACTGCCTTCGGGGACGACGCGTTCGGACATGGCCGGAACATTACGTCAACGTGGTTGACGTGTAAACGGCCTCGGCCGATCGCCGTGCGGGGAGCGTCCGTTCGGCCGCCCGGCAGCTTATGTCAACGCCATTGACGTGCGGACCGCCGCCCGCTTCCATGGCCCCCACCACACGTCATCCCATGTTCTGGAGCGCACATGAGCACGGCCGATCTGGTCTTCACCCGCGGGCCCGTCTTCACGGCGGATCCGGCCCGCACCCGGGCCACCTCGCTCGCCGTCGTCGGCGACCGGATCGCGGCCGTCGGCCACGACGAGGTACGGGACCTCGTCGGCCCCGGCACGGAGGTCGTCGACCTGACGGGCAAGCTGCTGCTGCCGGGCTTCCAGGACGCCCACATCCACGCCGTCTCCGGCGGCAAGGAGCTCGCCGAGTGCGATCTGACCGGCACGGTCGGCGTCGCGGAGTACCTGGAGCGGATCCGGGAGTACGCGGACACCCACCCGGAGCAGGAGTGGATCACCGGCGGCGGCTGGTCGATGGAGAGCTTCGAGGGCGGACTGCCCACCCGGCAGCTGCTCGACTCCGTCGTCGCGGACCGGCCGGTCCTGCTGTCGAACCGCGACCACCACGGCGCCTGGGCGAACTCCCGGGCGCTTGAGCTCGCGGGTCTGACGGCCGACACCCCCGACCCGGCGGACGGCCGGATCGAGCGGGAGGCGGACGGCACCCCCGGCGGCACCCTCCAGGAGGGCGCGATCGGCCTGGTGGCCCGGCTGGTGCCGCCGACGACGCCCGAGGACCGGCTCGCCGGGCTGCTGCGGGCCCAGAAGCTGCTGCACTCGCTCGGCATCACCGCCTGGCAGGACGCGCTGCTCGGTTCGTTCGGCGGCATGGCCGACCCGTCGGAGGCGTACATGACGGCCGCCCGCGAGGGCACGCTGACCGCCCGGGTGACCGGCGCGCTGTGGTGGGACCGCGAGCGCGGCGCCGAGCAGATCCCCGAACTGGTCGCCCGACGCAAGGAGTTGAGCGCGGGGCGGTTCCGGGCCGGCTCGATCAAGATCATGCAGGACGGCATCGCGGAGAACTTCACCGCCGCCATGATCTCCCCGTACCTGGACGGCTGCGGCTGTGCCACCGGCAACAGCGGCCTGAGCTTCGTGGACCCCGTGGCGCTGCGCGGGTACGTGACCGAGCTGGACGCCCTCGACTTCCAGGTCCACTTCCACGCCCTGGGCGACCGCGGCGTCCGCGAGGCCCTGGACGCCCTGGAGGCCGCGGTCGCCGCCAACGGCCACCGCGGCAACCGTCACCACCTCGCCCACCTCCAGGTCGTCCACCCGGAGGACCTGACCCGCTTCGCGCGGCTCGGCGCCATCGCCAACATCCAGCCGCTGTGGGCCGCCCACGAGCCGCAGATGGACGAGCTGACCATCCCGTTCCTGGGCCCCGAGCGCGCCGCCTGGCAGTACCCGTTCGGCGACCTGGTGCGCGCCGGTGCCACCCTGGCGGCCGGCAGCGACTGGCCGGTCAGCAGCCCGAACCCGATCGAGGGCATCCACGTCGCGGTCAACCGCCGGGACCCGGAGGCCACCGACGACCGGGTCTTCTACGGCGAGCAGCGCCTCGACCTCCCCACCGCGCTCGCCGCCTACACCGCCGGCACCGCGCACGTGAACCGTCTCGACGACACGGGCAGCCTGCGCGCCGGCAACCTCGCCGACCTCGTGGTCCTCGACCGCGACATCCTCACCGGCCCGCCGGAGGGGATCGCCGAGGCGCGGGTGGAGCGGACGTACGTGGGCGGCGAGCTCGTGTACGCCCGCTGAGATGCGGCTACTCGCCCCGCCCGGACCGGACGGAGGAGGCCCGGACGTCGAGACGCGTCGGCACGAGCGTCCCGGCGGGCTCCCTGCGGCCGTGCTCCAGGACCGCGACGAGGTGCTCGACACCGGCCTCCGCGACCGCCTCGGGCCGCAGGCTCAGGGTGGTCACCGGTGGATCGGTGTAGAGCGCCGTGGCGTCCTCGCTGACCAGGACGACCAGCAGGTCGTCGGGGACCTCGTAGCCGTGCCGGCGTGCCGCCTCCAGGACGAGCGGCGGACTCGCCTCCGCGACCACGAGCAGGGCGTCGGGCCGCTCGGCCCCCTCCGGGGTGTCGAGGGCGGTCTCGACGGCCCGGACCACCGGCCCGTTCCCGGACTCCGCGACGCGCACGGCCAGCTCCGGCAGGCCGTGGGCGGCGCACCAGGACCGGTGCGCCGCCTCCACCTCGGTGTGGAAGCGGGTGGCGATGTCCGGCACCACGAGCACGGGCCGCCGGGCCCCCTGCTCCCGCAGGTGGTCCAGGGCCTCGCGGACGGCACCTTCGGCGTCGACGTCCACCCAGGAGGCCCCGGGCCGCCCCTCCACGGAGCGGTCGCTGAAGACGGGGATCCCGGCGGCCAGGAGGTCCTCGATGACGGTGTCCCCGGCGACCGGGTCGGCGACGATGACCCCGTCGAGCGACAGGTCGGACCACTCGCCCTGCAGGGTGCCGGCCGGCAGCAGCACCACGGCGTAGCCGCGGAGCAGCGAGGTCGCCGCGGTGGCGCCGGTGAGCCGGGCGAAGTACGGCGACTCCAGATAGGTCCAGAGCGCGTCGGGGGCCCCTCCCACGACGTATCCGATCAGCCGGGCCCGTCCCGCGCGTAGATGGCGCGCGGTGGCGTTGGGCCGGTAGCCCATCCTGCGGGCGGTCTCGCGGGCCCTCTCCCGCACTGCGGGGGAGAGTCTCCCGGTGCCGTTCAGCGCCGCCGAGACGGTCGTCTTGGACAGGCCCGCCTCGCGGGCCACGTCGACGAGTCGGACGCGCGGGGTGGGCGGCGAGGGCTGCCCCTCATGCCCTGAAGCTTCGGTCATGGGGTGATGGTGCCACCCACCTGACCTCGGCAAAACCGTTCCCGCAAAGTCACCTGCAGGTCTTGTGCGGGAACGTTCCCGCACCAATACTCGCTCCATCCCCCCGAGCCCGTCACTACACCCGTAAAGGGGTGGGTCACCATGCGCATGCCCAGAGCCATCGCGCTTCTCGCCTGTACCGCCGCGCTCGCGGCCACCACGGCCGCCTGCTCCGGCGCCACCAAGCCGCCGGCCGCCGGCGGCGGCGCGTCCTTCAAGGTGACCCCGCTGTCGCCGCCCGCGCAGGGCCCGCTGGACTCCGTCACCTGGTCCCTGTACGCCGAGCCGTACACGCTCGACTACGCCCTCGCGTACGACTACCCGCCCAACACCGTGCTGGCCAACGTCTGCGAGCAGCTCCTCCGGGTCACCCCCGACCTGAAGATCGAGCCCGGCCTGGCCGTGAAGTGGGCGCAGCCCGACCCGCGCACCCTGGTCTACACACTGCGCCCGGGGGTGAAGTTCCACGACGGCACCACCATGACCGCCGACGACGTGGTCGCCTCCCTCAAGCGCCAGATGGACCCGAAGACCGGCTCCCCCTGGGGTTCCTCCTTCAAGAACGTCGACGCGATCGAGAAGACCGGCCCGCTGGAGGTGACGATCCGCCTCGGCAAGGCCGACGTCCTCTTCCACGAGCTGATGGCCGCCTCCCCCGGCACGATCGTGAGCGCCGCCTCCCTCACCAAGGGCGGCAAGGACTACGGCACCCCCAAGGGCGAGCTGAACTGCACCGGCCCGTACGCCCTCGAGAAGTGGGCGCAGGGCGACAACATCACCCTGAAGAAGCACGCCGCCTACTGGGACACGAAGCTCGCGCCCAAGTCCGAGAGGGTGAAGTTCACCTTCATCGAGGACGTGGCGGCCCGCTCCAACGCCTTCCTCTCCGGCACGGCCGACGGCGGCTACATGGTCCCCTCGTCCTCCTTCAACCAGCTGCGCTCCGGCGGCAAGGGCACGCTCCTCTTCGGCCCCAACACCGGCGCCACGAACCTCGCGGTCCTCGACTACCACGGTCCGCTCGGCGACCTGAAGGTCCGCAAGGCCCTGTCGATGGCCCTCGACCGGAAGAACATCATCAAGGCCGCGGCCGGCGGCGTCGGCATCCCGGCCAAGGCCCCCGCCGCGCGCGGCGCCTGGGCGCTGGCCCCCGAGAAGACCGCCGCGCTCTACGACACGCTGCCCGAGCCCGCGTACGACATCGCTGCCGCGAAGAAGCTCGTCCAGGAGGCCGGGGCGACCGGTCGGAAGATCACCATCGCCACCAGCAGCCTCGCCCCCGAGATCAGCGTCGTCTCCAACGCCGTCCAGGCCGCCGGCCGCCAGATCGGCCTCGAAGTCGAACTGAAGCCCGTCTCCCCCGACGCGTACAGCTCGCTCTTCGTCGACCCGAGCGCGCGCACCGGCCTCGACCTGGTCATCACCGTCGGCTACGACAACACGCCGGACCCGCTGGAGTTCTACCAGTACCTGCGCACCGGCGACTTCGGGAACTACGGCAACTGGTCGAACGCCGAGTACGACGTCGCCTTCGACCGGGCCAACTCCGAGCCCGACGCGGGCAAGCGCGCCGAGCTCACCGCGAAGCTCCAGAAGATCGCCCTCGACGAGCTGCCCATCATCCCCGTGTACGAGGCCCCGCACTCGGTGTTCCTCGGCAAGCGGGTCACCGGCGCCCCGGCCGGCATCGCCCAGCTCTACTACCCGTGGGCCGCGACGATCGGGGCCGCGAAGCGATGACGCGCTACCTCGTCGGACGGCTCCTCGGCCTGGTGGCGGTGCTGTTCGTGACCTCGGTCGTGGTCTTCGGCTCCATCCACCTGGCCCCCGGCGATCCGGTGTCGTTCCTCCTGCACGGCCGCCCCGCGACCCCCGAGGCCGTCGCGGCGCTGCGGGCGGAGCACCACCTCGACGATCCGCTGACCACCCAGTACCTGAAGTGGCTCGGCGGCTTCCTGACCGGCGACTTCGGCCGCTCGGCGCAGTACCACCAGGACGTGTCCGCGCTCATCGGCTCCCGGCTGACCGGCACCGCGCTGCTCGTCGGCTACGCCGCCGTCCTGGTCGCCGTGCTCGGGGTGACGGCCGGCGTCCTCGCCGCGCTGCGCCCCGGGCTCCCGGACCGCGTGGTGCTCATCGGCACCGGTGTCGCCACCGCCACGCCCTCGTTCGTCACGGCCATCGCGCTCGTGTCGCTGTTCTCCGTCCAGCTCGGCTGGTTCCCCGGACCCGGCGGCGGCGCGGCGGAGGGCCTGTCGGACCGGCTCTACCAGCTGACCCTGCCGGCCTTCGCCCTGGCGCTGTCCTTCGCGGGACTCCTCGCCCGGGTGACCCGCTCCGCGATGCTCGACGAACTCGAACGCGACCACGTCGAGGTGGCGCGGGCCCGGGGCGTCGCGAGCCCGGCCGTGGTCCGCCGGCACGTGCTGCGCAACGCGCTCGGCCCCGTCGTCACCGTCGGCGGCACCATGCTCGCCGGCCTCCTGATCAGCACCTCGATCGTCGAGACCGCGTTCGACGTCCCCGGACTCGGCTCGCTGCTCGTGCAGTCGGTCACCGCCAAGGACTTCGCCGTCGTCCAGGCGATCACGCTCCTGAGCGTGGCGGCCTTCGTCCTCGTCAACCTCGTGGTCGACCTGCTCGCCCCGCTCATCGACCCCCGTCTCTCCCTCGGGGAAGGCTCCTCATGACCACCTCCACCTCCACGGTGCCGTACCGCAGGCCGGGGCTCCGCGCCCTGCGCCTGTTCGGCCAGGGACCGCTGTTCGCGGTCTCGGTCGCGGTGCTCGCCGCGCTCGTCCTGGTCGCCGTGCTCGCGCCCGTCATCTCCCCGTACGACCCGGAGGCGCTCGACCTGTCGGCGAGCCTGGTCGGGACCACGGGCGACCACCTGCTCGGCACCGACCAGTCGGGGCGCGACGTCCTGTCCCGGCTGATCCACGGTGCCCGCACCGGGCTGCTCGGGCCGCTGCTCGTCGTCGGCGTCTCCACCCTGCTCGGCACCCTCCTCGGAGTGGTGGCCGCCTGGCGGGGCGGCTGGACGGACACGTTCCTGTCCCGGTCCATGGACCTCGTCTTCGCGATCCCGGGCCTGATGCTCGCGATCCTGCTCGTGTCGGTCGTCGGCTCCGGCCTGACCGCCCCCGTGATCGCGATGGCCGTGGCCTACACCCCGTACGTGGGCCGTCTCGTGCGCGGCATCGCGCAGCAGGAGAAGGCCCGGCCGTACATCGAGGCCTACCGGGTGCAGGGCTGGTCCGGCTGGACCGTCTGCCTGCGCCACCTGCTGCCCAACATCGCACCGACGGTCTTCGCCCAGTCGGCGATGAACTTCGGGTACGCGCTGATGGACCTGGCGGCGCTGTCCTTCCTCGGCTTCGGCGTGCAGCCGCCGGCCGCCGACTGGGGCGCCATGATCAACGAGGGACAGGCGGCCGTCCTCCAGGGGGCCATGCTGCCGGCCCTCGCGCCCTCCGCGTGCATCGTGCTCGCCGTGGTGGCGTTCGGCATCGTCGGCGAGGGGCTCGCCGACCGGATCGCGAAGCGGGAACGGTGAACGGCATGCGCGCACAGACGGGTGGGGCGCCGGTCCTGGAGATCGACGGGCTCGACGTCCGCCTCGCCGGCGACCGGGCCGCCCGGCCGATCCTCGACGGGGTGAGCCTCACGGTACGGCCCGGGGAGACCGTCGGCCTCGTCGGCGAGTCCGGCTCGGGCAAGTCCGTGGCCTGCCGCAGCGTCCTCGGACTGCTGCCGGCCGGCGCCCGGACCACCGGCCGGGTCATGGTCTCCGGGCGGGACGTCCTCACCATGAACCGCGCCGACCTCACGACGCTGCGGGCCCGGCGGGTGTCGATGGTCTTCCAGGACCCGCGCGCCTCCGTCAACCCGCTGCGCCGCGTCGGCGACTTCCTCACCGAGGGCCTGCGGGCCGCCGGGACCCCGGCGGCCAAGGCCACCGCCCGCGCCGAGGAACTCCTCGCCGCGGTCGGCATCCGCGACCCGCGCGGCGCCCTGCGCCGCCATCCGCACCAGTTCTCCGGCGGCATGCTCCAGCGGGTCGTCATCGCCGCGGCCCTCGCGAGCGAACCCGACCTGCTCGTCGCCGACGAACCGACCACGGCCCTCGACGTCACCACCCAGGCCGAGATCATCTCGATCCTCGCCCGGCTGCGGGCCGAACGCGGCACCGGCATGCTCTTCGTCACCCACGACCTCGAACTGGCCGCGTCGGTCTGCGACCGCGTGTACGTGATGTACGCCGGCCGGATCGTCGAGACCCGGTCCACCGACGAACTGTTCGACCGCCCGCGCCACCCGTACACGGCGGGCCTGCTCGCCTGCACCCCGAGCATCGAGCCCGGCGCGCCGGCTCCCCGGCCCATCCCGGGCCGCCCCGTCTCCCTCGCCGAGGCGCCGCCCGGCTGCGCCTTCGCCGCCCGCTGCGCCCACGCCGTGCCGCGCTGCCACGAGGAGACCCCCCGACTCGCGGCGGACGCCGTCGGGTTCGCCGCCTGCCACCGCGCCGACGAAGGGATCACGCTGTGACCGTCACGACCGAGGAGGGCCTGGTCGTCGAAGGCCTCCGCAAGCGGTACGGCGACCACACCGCCGTGGACGACGTCTCGTTCACCCTGGCGCCCGGCTCCTCGCTCGCCATCGTCGGGGAGTCCGGCAGCGGCAAGACGACGACGGTCCGGATGCTGGTGGGCCTCGAACGCCCCGACGGCGGTACGGTCCGGCTCGACGGCCGGGACCGTTCGGCCCTGCCCCGCGGCCGGACCGAACGCCTCGCCCGCGCCCGCGAGATCCAGATGGTCTTCCAGGACCCGTACCTCTCCCTCGACCCCCGCATCACCGTCTCGGGCTGCCTCGACGAGGTCCTGCGCCTGCACACCCCGCTCGACGCGGCCGCCCGGCGCACCCGCGTCACCGAGCTCCTCGACCAGGTCGGCCTGGGCGCCCGCGAAGCCGCGGCCCTCCCCCGCGGCCTCTCCGGCGGCCAGCGGCAACGCGTCGCCATCGCCCGCGCCCTCGCCGTGCGACCGAGGGTCCTCGTCCTGGACGAGGCCGTCGCCGCCCTCGATGTCTCCATCCAGGCGCAGATCATCGAGCTCCTCCGCTCGATACGCGAGGAGTCCGGCGTCGGCTACCTCTTCGTCACCCACGACCTCGCGGTGGTCCGCCACATCGCCGACGAGGTCCTCGTCCTCAAGTCCGGCGCCGTCGTCGAGTCCGGTCCCGCCGACCGCGTCCTCGGGTCACCGCAGCACCCGTACACCCGGCTCCTCCTGGACTCCGTACCCCGCCGGGGCCGGCGCCCCGGCCAGGACACGACGGAGGCTCACCTGTCGGCCTGAGTCCTCCTCCCGTCGACGACGTCGTCCCCCTCACGATCCCCGGCCCCGGCTCCCGTCCCCGTCCCCAGGCGGTCGAGGACGGCGCCCATCGCACGTGCCACGGCCGCCCGGGACTCGTCGGAGGGGTCGACGAGTTCGAAGCCGTGCCGTCCGTCCGGCACGTCGACGACCTCCACGTCGGCCCCGCTCCTCCCGGCGGCGTCCAGGAACTCCCGGACCGTCGCCGCGAAGGCCGGGTGCTCCCGCCCCGCTCTCGTCAGCACCACCGGCGGTCCGCCCGCCGCACCCACGGCCTCGACGGGGCGGAAGCGCGGCTCCACCGCCTCCCAGCCGGGCAGCGGCGCGAGCGCGGGGTAACTCACCGCCACACACCGCAGCCACGGCGGCGGCGCGGCCAGCCAATCCGCCGCCAGCAGAGCGCCGGTGGAGAAGAACCAGAGCGCGATCCGCTCCCCGTCGACCCGCGGATCCGCCCGCACCTCCTCGACGGCCTCCGCCAGGTCCTCGGCCGCGATCGGATAGTCGCCGATGCCGTGCAGCCGGTGGTCCAGCGTCACCCCGACCGCACCCCGACTCGCCGCGTAGCGCCCGTACCCCAGGAAGAACGGCGTGTCGCGCGGGGTCGGCCGCTGATCGGCCGCGACGGGCCCGCCGTGGACGAAGACCACGGCCGGCGGGCGACGGCGGCCGGCTCCGGCCGGGAGGCGCCCACCGCCGGCCGCGACGTGTCCGGTGCCGGGCGGGAAGTGCCCGCTGTCGGACGGGAAGTGGAGGTCGATGCGGCCACGCCGCTCGCGCGGTCCCTCGGGGAGGTCCAGGAGGAAGGGGAGCAGGTGCGACGGCTGCTCGTGGGCCTCCTCGGGCGGGGTCACCCGGTGTCCCCCGCCCGCCGCCGCGCGGATCAGCACGTCGGCCAGTTCGCCCGGTGCGGAGAGCATCGGCCAGTGCCCGGTGGCGAGTTCGAGGAAGCGCACCCGGTCGTCGGCGAGGGACCGGAACTGCGGCGGCCCCGATTCGACCAGCATCTCCACCATGGCGATGCTCGACCCGTTCGCGGTGCACAGCACACCGGTGACCGGCAGCGCGGCGACCGCGGCGGTGAGGCGGAGCGGCTGGGTGAGGGTGGCGGACGGCTGCGGGACGGCGAGCCGCTCCAGGCGTTCCAGCGCGTCGGCGGGAATCCCCTCCGTACTGCCCCACCGCTGCCAGCTCCCGCGCTCCGGCGGCGGCACCGACCACCCGCGATCCCCGTCGGCTCCGTGCTCGACCCCGCCACCGTCGACCCCGTCCCCGTCCCCGTCCCCGTCGTCGCGCGTCCCGTGCCCCAGACGCTCCCTCACCTCCGGATCGGGTACGGATCCCACGGCCGGCCGCCCGTCGTCCGGAAGTCCCGTGTCCACGGCGACGATCCGGGCCACCCGCTCCGGTCGCCGGTCGGCGGCGCCGAACACGGGGTGGAGGGCGTAGCCGTGGCCGACGAGCACGACCTCCGGCGCGTCGAGGCCGTCGATCAGCCGGACCAGGTCGTCGACGTGCGTCTCCAGTCCCGTTCCGGGCCCCGCCTCTGCCCTCCGCTCCGCCATCCCCGTGAGCGTCACGGGATACGGATCCGCTCCCGCCGACCGGAGCCGGGCTGCGGTCTCCTCCCATACCCAGCTCCCGGTGAACGGACCGGACACCAGCACGAACGCGGTCATGAGCGTCTCCTCGCTGCTCCTCGGCGATCTCCCGCCCGCCACGCTAGGAACTCCCCCAGGGGGAGATACAAGCCGCGCGGCACAATGGGCTTGCCCGTAGGGGTGAAAGGCCCCGATTCCCCTTGGCGGAGGTGCGCGTCGTGTCGTCGGACGGTCTGTGGAGCATCGGGGAGCTTGCGGGGCGCGCGGGGGTCACCGTGAAGGCCGTGCGGTTCTACTCCGAGCGCGGGTTGCTGCCGGAGGCGGAGCGGAGTTCGGGCGGGCACCGTCGGTACGGGGCCGAGGCGCTGGAGAGGCTGCGCCTGATTCGGTCCTTGCGCGGACTGGACCTGCCGCTCGCCGAGGTGGAGCGGGTGCTCCCCGGGGCGGCGGGTGTACGCGAGGAGGAGGGCGTACGCGCGGAGGCGCTGGAGGAGGTCGTCGCCGACGAGTTGCGGCGGGTGAGGGGCCGGTTGGCCGAGTTGCGGTGGCGTGAGGCGTCGCTGCGGCTGGTCCAGGACGGCACGGCGGCGGAGCGGGTCGAGCGGCTGCGGCTGGTCGGGGCCGTGGCCGTGCCGCCGGACACGGATGCGATGGCGCGGTTCTGGCGTCGGATCCTGCCGGTGCGGCTTCCGGGACGCGTGGTGTCGCTGGTCGTCGACGCGGTGGTGCCGCAGCCTCCACGGGACCCGGATCCGGAGCAGGTGCTGGCGTTCGCGCGGCTGCACGCGCTGGTGACGGATCCGCGGCTCGACGGGGCGGAGTTCAGGCCGGCGCCGCCGCTGCCGGACGGGGAGTACCGGCCTGCCGTGCTGTACGAGGGGTTGGCGGAGGCGTACGCGCTGGCCGCGGCGGAGGTGGGGGCGGGGCGGGGGCCGGAGGGCGGTGGGGCGCTGGACCGCTTCGTCTCGGCCTACGCGGACGCGCGGGGCGAGCCGGACGGCGCGGCGTTCCGGCACCGGCTCGTCGGGTGGCTCGCCGTGCACGACGGGCCGGTGATCGGCCGGTACTGGAAGCTCGCGGCGGGTCTGTTCGCGCCGGGTGAGCCGGTGCTCGGGGTCCTGCACCATCAGTTGTCCGTCGCCCTGCGGGGCCAGGTACGGGCGGGGACGGGCTGAGACTTCCCACATGATGGGCGGCCGGGCGTCCACGTGGTGGGCGCCGTAGTGGCGGATCTTGTCGCGGGCGGGGAGTCGTCGCAGGTCAGAGGCGTACGGGCGGAGTGTCAGGTGGCGCAATACTGCCGCAACACCACCGGGTCCCGTCGCCCGCTACGTTCCGTCCCATGCCCGCCGAATCCGCCTCCGCAGCCCGCCCCGTCGCCGCAGCCCGCCGTCTGCGGCTGCGGGCCGACCGGGCGCGGCAGCTCGCCGACCTGCTGCGCCACCAGATCCTGGCGGGCCGGTTCCCGGGCGGGGTGCTTCCGCTGGAGGACGCCATCGCCGCTGACTACCGGGCCAGCCGCAACACCGTGCGGCAGGCGCTGGACCTGCTGCGCGGCGAGGGGCTGGTCGAACGGCGGGCCGGGGTCGGCACGGTGGTGGTCTGCGAGAAGTTCCCGCACGGCCTGGATCGGCTGCAGGGTCTCGCGGAGACCCTGCACGAGCACGGGCGGGTCACCAACGAGGTCCGGACGGTGGGGCCGGTGGCCGCGTCCGGGCCGGTGGCGCACCGGTTGGGCCTGCCCGAGCACACGGACGTGCTGTGCGTGGAGCGGTTGCGGCGGCTGAACGGGCTGCCGCTGTCGCTGGACCTGTCGTACCTGCCGATGGACGTCGGCGGCGAACTCCTCGGCTGCGACCTGGAGAACACGGATGTGTTCCGGCTCCTGGAGCAGCTGACCGGCGGGCCGCTCGGGCACGCCGAGATCACCCTGGAGGCCGTCAACGCCGACGCGCACTCGGCCGCCGTGCTCCAGGCTCCGCGCGGGGCCGCGGTCCTGATGCTGGAGCGGCTGACCCATCTGCCCGACGGGCGCCCGGTGGACCTGGAGTTCATCCGGTTCCGCGGTGACCGCATCACCATGAGCGGCCTGCTGCACCGCTCCCTCTGACCCCGTCGCCCCTTTCCCGTACCCCCTTCCTGGAGACAGCCATGCCTCTGGTCCCCCAGCGCGCCGACGTGCCCGTGACCATCGACGAGTCGAAGTGCATCGACGGCTGCACGCTGTGCGTCGACATGTGTCCGCTCGACTCGCTCGCGATCCGCGAGGACGACGGCAAGGCGTACATGCACGTGGACGAGTGCTGGTACTGCGGCCCCTGCGCGGCCCGCTGTCCGACCGGCGCGGTGACCGTCAACATGCCCTACCTGCTCCGGTGAAAGGCCTCCCTCCCGTGAAGTCCCGAACGACGTCCCGAAGACTCGCCCTGGCGCTCCCCCTCGCCCTGTTCCTGCCGCTCGCCACCGCCTGCGGCGACGGCTCCGACGGAGCGGCCGGGTCGTCCGGCTCCTCCGGCGGCAAGACGGTCACGGTGACCGTCGGCTACCAGTCGAAGACCATCAACACCGTCACCGCCGGCACCCTGCTGCGCTCCCTCGGCTACTTCGAGCAGGAGCTCGCGGCCGCCGGGAAGAAGGACGGCCGCACCTACCGGGTGGTGTGGCAGGACTACGCGACCGGCGCCCCGATCACCGCGCAGATGACCGCCGGGAAGATCGACATCGGCTCGATGGGCGACTTCCCGCTGCTGATCAACGCGGCGCGCGGAAGGCAGCTCAAGGAGCCCACGCGACTGGTCGCGGTGACCGGCTACAACCTGCGGGGCGGTCTCAACACCGTGGTCACCGCGCCCGGTTCGCCGCTGCGCACGCTCGCGGACCTGAAGGGCCGCAAGGTGTCCACCAGTGTCGGCTCGGCGGCCGACGGCACGCTGGTCCGGGCCCTTCGCCGGGCCGGTCTCGACCCGGCGAAGGACGTCGCGAAGCTCAACCAGCAGCCGAGCGTGGGCGCTTCGGCGCTCGCCGCGGGCAGTGTCGACGCGCTGTCGCAGTTCGTCGCCTGGCCGGGCCTGCTCGCCTTCCAAGGGCGGGCGACGGCCCTGTACGACGGGGCGGAGCTGAACCTGCCGACCTTCCACGGGGTCACCGTCCGGGAGGAGTTCGCGAAGGAGCGGCCCGGAGTCCTCGACGCGTTCCTGCGGGCGCAGCGGCGGGCCACGGACGAGCTGCGCACCCGGCCGGTCGCCGCCGCCGAGTCCGTGGCGAAGGAGACGGGGCTGCCGGCGGAGGTGGTCTACCTGTACAACGGCGCCCAGGGCATCGCCACCTTCGATCCGGAGCTCCGCCCGGAGCTGATCGCCGCGCTCAAGGAGGACGTGCCGGTCCTGAAGGAGGCCGGTCTGGTGAAGGACGTCGACGTCGACGCCTTCGTCGACACCGCGCCCCTGCGCCGGGCCGCTCCGGGGGCCGCCTACCCCGAGGCCGCCGCGGCCAGGCCCGAACTGTGGCTGCGGGGGCAGAACTCGACCCGGTCGTTCGACAGCCCCGGCGCGCTCCTGAAGGCCGTCAGGGGGGCCGACGTGCGGGCCGCCTACGTGCCGGACGCGGTGACCGGGACGCTCTGGTTCGCGGACCGGGCGGTGTGGGTCTCGGACGGCGGCACGTGGCGCGCCTTCGTGACGCGGGCGGCGGCGGAGCGGTACGTCTCCGGGCACCCCGGCTCCCGGACCGTCGCGTACGCGGACGCCGTGAGGCTCGCCTCGTGAGCGGCGGGATCGGCGGGATCGGCGGGATCGGCGGTGGCGCCTCCGGCGGCACGGGCGTGGGCCGGCGCCTGGTCCGGGTGGCGTCCCTCGCCGGGGCGCTGGGGCTGTGGCAGCTGCTGACGGCGTACGACGTCGAGCTGTGGCTGCGGTTCGAGCAGTTCCCGACCGTCGTCGAGGTCGCCTCCGCGTTCGCCGACCGGGTCGGCACGGAGGCGTACTGGCAGGACCTCGGCCACAGCCTGCGCCGGATCGCGGTCGGGTTCCTCCTCGCCGCGGTCCTGGGGGTGGCGGCCGGCACGGCCGTCGCCCGGTCCCGGTGGGCCGCCGACCTCCTGGGCCCGCTGGTGGAGGTGGTCCGGCCGGTGCCGGCCATCGCCCTGGTGCCGGTGGCGATCCTGCTGCTGCCCACCAACGAGCAGGGCATCGTCTTCATCACCTGCGCCGCCGCCCTCTTCCCCGTCCTGGTGTCGACCCGGCACGCGGTGCGGGCCCTGAGCCCGGTGTGGGAGGAGGCCGTGCTCACCCTGGGCGGCGGCCGGGGGCGGGTGCTGTTCTCGGTGGTGCTGCCGGGCGCCCTGCCGGGGATCTTCGGCGGTCTGTCCGTGGGCATCGGCGTCTCGTGGATCTGTGTGATCTCGGCGGAGATGATCTCCGGCGAGTACGGGGTGGGCTACCGCACCTGGCAGGACTACACGGTCGTCGACTACCCGGGGGTGTTCGTCGGCATGGCCACCATCGGCGCCCTCGGCTGGCTCACCTCCACCGCCGTGGAGTCCCTCGGCCGCCGGGTCACCGCCTGGCTGCCGCGCCCGGCCGACCGGATCGCGGCGGGGCCCGTACGCGCTGCGGCAGCCACCGCGACCGCCGCGCCCGCCACCGTCCCTCGCTCCCCCGCCGTCCGCGCCACCGCACCCGAGAAGGAGCCGGTCCGATGAGCACCGTGAGCCCGTCCGCGTCAGCCGCCACCTCCGCGACGCCGTCGGGGTCGGCCGGTCCGGCCGACCCGCCCACGCCGGCCGGGTCCTCACCGGCGGGAGCGGAACTCGCTCTGCACGGCGTACGGCTCGGCCGTCCCGGCGCGGCGCCCGTGGCGGGGCCCGCCGGGCTGCGGATCGCGCCCGGTGAAATCGTGACCGTGGTCGGCCCGTCCGGCTGCGGGAAGACGACGCTGCTGCGCACCCTCGCCGGGCTGCTGCCGCCGCTGGAGGGCCGGGTCACGCAGGACGGCGAGCCGATCCGCGGGCCCGGCGCCGACCGGGCGCTGGTCTTCCAGCACGACGCGCTGCTGCCCTGGCGGTCGGTCCGCGCCAACGTCGAACTGCCCCTCGCGATCCGCCGTGTCCCGCGCGCCGAGCGGCGCCGCTCGGCGCTGGAGTGGCTGGAGCGGGTCGGGCTCGCCGAGCACGCGCTCAAGCTGCCGCACCAGCTGTCCGGCGGCCAGCGGCAGCGCGTGCAGCTGGCCCGCGCGCTGGCCGGCCGGCCCCGCGCCGTCCTGATGGACGAACCGTTCGGCGCGCTCGACGCGCACACCCGCGCCGGGATGCAGGACCTCCTCGTGGAGATCCTCCGGGGCACGGGCGCGACCGTCGTGTTCGTCACCCACGACGTCGACGAGGCCGTCCACCTGGGCGACCGGGTCGTCCTCTTCGCGACGGGCGAGGTCCTCGACGTACCGCGACCGCGCGTACGGGACGCACGCGACGATCCCGCGACGGCGGCCCTGCGCCGCCGCGTCCTCGACTCCCTCTGAGAGCACCGGGCTCTCCCCTTCTCCCCTCCCCCCGTCGACTTCCCCTCTCCGGCCTCCGACGGCCGCTTCGAAAGGCACCCCGTGGAGACCCTCCTCACCGTCCCCGACCTCGCCGACGCGACCGAGCTCTCCTGTGACGTGCTCGTCGTCGGCGGCGGCACCGCCGGCACGATGGCCGCGCTGACCGCCGCCGAGCGCGGGGCGAACGTCCTGCTCCTGGAGAAGGCGCACGTCCGCCACTCCGGCGCCCTGGCCATGGGCATGGACGGCGTCAACAACGCGGTCGTGCCCGGCCGGGCCGAACCCGACGACTACGTCGCCGAGATCACCCGCGCCAACGACGGCCTCGTGGACCAGTCGACCGTCCGGCAGACGGCGACCCGCGGCTTCGCGATGGTGCAGCGGCTGGAGTCGTACGGGGTGAAGTTCGAGAAGGACGAGCACGGCGAGTACGCGGTCCGGCAGGTGCACCGCTCCGGCTCGTACGTGCTGCCCATGCCGGAGGGCAAGGACGTCAAGAAGGTCCTCTACCGGCAGCTGCGGCGGCGCGAGATGCGGGAGCGGATCCGGATCGAGAACCGGGTCATGCCGGTCCGGGTCCTGACCCACCCGGAGGACGGCCGGGCCGTCGGCGTGGCCGGATTCCACACCCGCACGGGGGAGTTCGTCGTCGTCAGGGCCGGTGCGGTCATCCTGGCCACCGGCGCCTGCGGGCGGCTCGGCCTGCCCGCCTCCGGCTATCTCTACGGCACGTACGAGAACCCGACCAACGCCGGCGACGGTTACGCCATGGCGTACCACGCGGGCGCGGCGCTGACCGGGATCGAGTGCTTCCAGATCAACCCGCTGATCAAGGACTACAACGGGCCCGCCTGCGCCTACGTGGCCAACCCGTTCGGCGGCTACCAGGTGAACCGGCACGGCGAGCGGTTCGTCGAGTCGGACTACTGGTCGGGGCAGATGATGGCCGAGTTCGCCGCCGAACTCGCCTCGGACCGCGGCCCGGTCTACCTCAAGCTGAGCCATCTGCCGGAGGAGACCATCGGCGCGGTCGAGTCGATCCTCCACACCACCGAGCGGCCCACCCGCGGCACCTTCCACGAGAACCGCGGGCACGACTACCGCACCCACGACATCGAGATGCACATCTCCGAGATCGGCCTGTGCGGGGGCCACTCCGCCTCGGGGGTACGGGTGGACTCCCGCGCCCGCACCACCGTGCCCCGGCTGTACGCGGCCGGCGACCTGGCCTCCGTACCGCACAACTACATGATCGGGGCGTTCGTCTTCGGCGACCTCGCGGGCGAGGACGCGTCCCGGTACCGGGCGTACGAAGGGGAGTTGGACCCGGCGCAGCTCACGGCGGCCCACGAGCTCGTCTACCGGCCGCTGCTCCACTCCGACGGCCCGCCGCAGCCGCAGGTCGAGTTCAAGCTGCGCAGGTTCGTCAACGACTACGTGTCGCCGCCCAAGACCGGCGCCCGGCTGTCCCTGGCCGTCGAGGCGTTCACCCGGATGTCGGAGGAGATCGCCGGGATGGGCGCGCGGACCCCGCACGAGCTCATGCGGTGCGCCGAGGTGTCGTTCATCCGCGACTGCGCCGAGATGGCGGCGCGGGCCTCGCTGGCCAGGACCGAGTCCCGCTGGGGGCTGTACCACGAGCGGCTCGACCATCCGGAGCGCGACGACACGGCCTGGCTGCACCACCTCGACCTCCGCAAGTCCCCCTCCGGGGCGATGGAGTTCACCGCCCGACCGGTCGAGCCGTACGTGGTCCCGGTGCCGGAGTTCGCCCCGCCGGGCGGTCCCGAGCGGCACATCGGCGAGGTGGCGCTCGTGCCGGTCGCCACGGCCGGCCCCCGCGACGCCGCCCCGGCGGCCCGCGCGACGGACGACGCGGGCACGCCCGCCACGGAGCCGCCCGGTGCGGCACTCCCGGCCCCCGACGCGCTCGCGGGGCTTCCCGGCGGCGGGCATCCCGGCGCGGGCCTTCCCGGCGCGGGCGAGGCGGGCGCAGGCGCGCCGGACCCGGCCGAGTGGGCCGCGGGCGAGGCGCCCCCGGCCGGGGCGCCGCACCCCCGGCTGCTGCGGCTGCTGTCGCTCGTCGAGGACTCCCCCGACCTGGAGGCGCTCGGTCCGTACCTGGCCGACCCCGATCCGGCGGTCCGGGCCGCCGCCGTCACCGCCCTCGGCGAGACCGCGCCGGCCGGGACGGGGCCCGCGCTGGCCGCGCGGCTGCGGGACGGGTCGCCGCGGGTCCGGGCGGCGGCCGCGGCCGCCCTGCGCGAGCTGGTCGAGGTCCTGCCCGCCGAGCCGGTGCTCGGGGCAGGGCTGCGGGAGGCCCTGGGCGTGCCCGACGCGGCCGTGCGGGCCGCCGCCCTCGACGTGCTGCGGGCGCTGCGGCTCGGCGACGCCCCGCTGTACGCCTCCGCGCTCGCCGACGGCGTCGTCGACGTCCGGGTGCGGGCCGTACGGGCCCTGGTCGCGGTGGACGCCGTCGCGGAGCTCGCGGTGGCCGCGGGCGATCCGGCGCGCGAAGTGCGGGTCGCGGTGGCCCGCGGCCTGGCCGCCGTGGAGGACGCGGCCCCGGCACCACTGCTGCCGCTCCTCGGTGACGCCGACCCGCTGGTCAGGGGCGCCGCGCTGGCCTCGCTCGCCGACACGGGCTGCCCGCCGGAATGCGCGGCGACGGCGGAGGCGGCCCTCGCGGACGCCGCCTGGCAGGTGCGGGCCGGTGCGGCGACGGCACTCCGGGCCGCCCCGGCCGGCCTCGCCGTCCCCGCACTCGCCGGCGCCCTCGCCGACCCGAACGCCGACGTCCGCAAGGCAGCCGTCCTCGGCCTCCTCGCCCACCGGGCAGAGCCCGCGGCCCGTACCGCCCTCGCGGGCGCGTCCGGCGACGCCGACGCCGACGTCCGGGCCTACGCCGCCCGGGCGGCGGCCCCGGTCCCCGGTGGCGCCCGCTGAACCGCAGCCGTCCGCGGGGTCCGCGGGGTCCGCGGGGTCCGCGGGATGCCGTGCACCCGGACGAGTGATGGGCGTCGGCATCCGGGTGAGCCCGCGCATGCCGTGCCCAGGACCGGGAAGGGGCGCAGGCTGGATGCAGGACGACGAGGAGGTGGTGCCGGTGTCGGGGCCGACGACGACCGGGGACGCGGTGGGCGCGCCGTGCTGGCTGAGCCTGAGCGCGCGTGATCTCGAAGCGGCGGAGCGTTTCTACGGGGCGGTGCTGGGCTGGAAGTTCCTGCGGGGAGGCCAGGGGCACGAGTACGCCGTGGGTGAGCGGGGCGGGGTGCCGGTGGCCGGGATCGCGCCGGTGGCGGCCCGGCTGGCCGTGCCGGTGGCGTGGACGGCGTTCTTCTCGGTGGGCGACGCCGACGCGGCGGTGGCCCGGATCCGGGAGCGCGGCGGCACCGTCGGCGTGGGTCCCGTCGCCTACCCGCCCGACGGGCGCGCGGCGCTGGCCACCGACCGCGAGGGCGCGGCGTTCGGCGTGTGGGAGGGCCGTGTCGAGACGCGCTGGCGCGTCGGCGAGCACGCGGCACCGGCCTGGCTGGAGCTGCACACCCGGGACGCGTTCGAGGCGGCGGTGTTCTACGGCGAGGTGCTCCGCTGGACGGAGGGAGCCGGGGGCCGCCTGGAGGTGTCGTACGAGCAGGACAAGGTGGTGCTGCGGCGGGACGGCGTCGCCGTCGCCCGGCTGAACAGCGGCCCGGTCGAGTCCGCCTCCCCCCGGCCTCAGCTGCGTCCGCGGTGGCTGGTGCGTTTCCGGGTGCCCGACCCGGAGGCCGCGACGGCCGCGGTCCTGGCCCACGGCGGCGTGGTCGTGCCGGGCGGCCTGTGGGGCGGGGTGCGCGGCCCCGAGGACGCCGACGGGCGCCGGGTGGTGGTGCGGGACCCCGACGGGGCCCTGTTCGCCTTGGAGGCCGCGGAGGACGGCTCGGAGTGACCGGTGCGGGGAGGGAAGGCTCGGGTCCCCTCCCCGTCACCGTGCCGGACGGCCGGCGGTCGCCGCCCGGCACGGTGGGGTCCGCGGCGGCCGGCGGCGGTCAGTCGCCGGCGGTGCGGGCCGCTCGGCGCGCCAGGAGGCGGGCCCGCTGGTCCGGGTCGGTCGCGAGGTCGATCGCAGTCCACGCCATGGCCAGTCCGCCGTCGAGGACGGCCCGGTCGGCGGCGGCCGTCGTGCCGTACCGGGTGAAGTCGGGGTGGTGCATGATCGTGTCGCCGCAGTCGTACCCGATGGAGGGGTGGATCGTCGGGACGAGGTGCGAGACGTTGCCCATGTCGGTGGAACCGCCGCGCAGGCCGGGGTCGTGGGGCAGGACGGTGCGGCCGAGTGCCTCGGCGGCGGCCTGGTAGCTGCGTCCCATGGCGAGGTCCTGGCGGAGGTCGGCGTAGTCGTTGCCGACGGTCTCCAGGAGAAGTTCGGCGCCGGTGGCCAGGGCGCCCGCCTCGAAGCAGGCCCGGACCCGGGCCTGGAGCTCCGCGAGCTCCTCGCTGGTGCCGGCCCGGACGTCGTAGGTGGCGGTGGCGCGGTCCGGGATGACGTTCGCGGCGTCCCCGGCCGAGGTGACGACGCCGGAGACGACGGCGCCGGGGACCATCTGCTGGCGGTGGGCGGCGATGGCGACCTGGGCGATCATCATGGCGTCGGCGGCGTTGACGCCCCGGTGCGGCATCGCGGCGGCGTGCGCGGGCACCCCGGTGTAGGCGACCGAGAGGCTGCTGATGGCGAGGCTGGCGAGGCCGACGGCGTCCTGCGGCGCGGCGTGCACCATCATGGCGGCGGCCACGTCGTCGAAGGCCCCGGCGCGCAGCATGTCGACCTTTCCGCCGCCCGACTCCTCGGCGGGGGTGCCGAGGAGCGCGACGGTGAGCCCGAGGTCGTCGGCGAGCGGGGCGAGGGCGAGCGCCGCGGCCACGGAGGCGGCGCCGTTGACGTTGTGGCCGCAGGCGTGGCCGATCCCCGGGAGGGCGTCGTACTCGGCGCAGACGGCGACGACCAGGTCGCCGGTGCCGGCGGTGGCGCGGAACGCGGTGGGCAGCCCGTACGCCTCGCGGGTCACGTCGAAGCCGGCGCGTTCGACGAGGTCGGTGATGCGGCGGGCGGCCCGGTGCTCCTCGTAGGCGAGTTCGGGGTCGGCGTGCAGGGCGTGGCTGAGCCCGATGACCGTGTCCTGGTGGCGGGTCAGGGCGGCGCGGCCGTGCGCGCGGGCGGCGGCGGGCGTCGGGTGCGTGGTCATCGGGCGTCCTCGGACGGGGTGCGGTGGAGGAGGGAGGCCGCGGCGCCGGCGAGGGAGATCACCAGGCACAGCACCCAGGAGGTGGTGTAGGCGCCGAGGTCGGGCAGGGCGCGGCCGGCGGGGGTGTGGCCGGCGAAGACGGTCAGGATCGCGGCGGCGCCGAGCGAGCCGCCGACGCTGATGAGGAGCTCGTTGATGCCGGAGCCGACGGAGGTGCGGTCGTGCGGTACGGACTCCACGGCGAGGGTGCGGGTGGAGTGCTGGAGGAAGCCGTTCCCGAGCCCGGCCAGGGCCGTGCCGAGGAGGAAGAGCGGCGCGGAGGTGTGGGTGGCGAGCGCGATGCCGTAGCCGGCGGCCATCAGGAGGGAGCCGGTGACGAGCGTGAGCCGGTCGGTGAGGCGGGCGGCGACGGCGGGGGCGGCGAGCGCGCCCGCGGCCATCGCGAGGAGGTTGGGGAGCAGTCCGAGACCGATGGCGACCGGGCCGTAGCCGAAGCCGTAGCCGGTCTCGGCGGGGCTGGTGCCGAGGAAGACCGAGTGGGCGACCTGGAGGCCGAACATGCAGAAGCTGAACGTGACGGTGACGAGGGAGACCACGACCACCGGGCGGTGGCGGAACATCCGGACGTCGATCATGGGCTCGGCGGTACGGAGCTCCACGCGGACCCACAGGGCGGTCACGAGCACGCCGCCGACCAGGGTGGCGAGGGTACGGGCGGAGGTCCACTCCCAGCCGGGGGTGCCGCCGAGGCCGAGGGCGAGCATCAGGGCGACGAGTCCGGTCGAGAGCAGCAGCGCGCCGGTCCGGTCGACCGAGCCGCCGGGGCGGTCGGCCGACTCGGGCAGGAGGGGCCAGGTGACGGCGAGCGCGACGGTCGCGCCGATCGCGGGCACCCAGAGGGCGGCGGTGGGGCTGTCGACGGATGCGGCGATGAAGCCGCTGGTCAGCAGTCCCAGGGTCAGGCCGCCGATCAGCGCGGCGACCATGTGGCTGATGCCGCGGCGGCTCTCGGCGTCGCCGCCGTCGGGGCGGTTGCGGAGGATGCCGACGAGGAGCGGGAAGAAGCCCGCGATGGCCCCTTGCAGGATCTGGCCGGCGAGCAGCACCGGGAAGGAGCGGCTGAGGCCGACCAGGACCGAGCCGGCGATGACGATCGCCAGGTTCCAGCGCAGGATCCGGCGGTGGCCGTACAGGTCGCCCATGCGGGCCAGCACCGGGGTGAACGCGACGCTGGCGAGCAGGTTCGCGATGCTGATCCAGTTCAGGTCCGCCGCCGTGACCTTGAGTGTGTCGGTCAGTCCCTTGAGCAGCGGTGACAGGAAGCCCTGGGTGATCCCGCTGGACAGCTCGACGAGGGCGACCGAGGCGACGACCGCTCCCGCGGGGGTGGCGCGTACGGCTCTTCTCGGTGCGGGGGCGGTGCGGGTACCGGCGTCCGTCATACGTACTACCTCTTCGGGAGGGCCGCGGGGGCTCGATGGGGAAGGGGCCGCCCGACGAGTGGGGGTGCGGGGGCGGAAGATGCACCACAATGTGGCGAGCGAGCGGCACTTCGGGCAAGAGTTGCCCCGGAAGACGGACGATTGCGGCAGCGGGACGGCCCCCTTCGGCGGATTCCGGCACGACGGGAGCGCACAGGGCGCCATCGGACACGCCCGCCGCGGCGGGTCGCGCGCGTCCACGCGTGCCGTACGAGAGGAAGAAACGGGATGACGGCCACGCGGGATCCCCGGCCCGGTGGCGGCGCCGGCCTGGACGCACTGGACCACGGCATCCTCAAGGTGCTGCACCGCGACCCGCGCGCCCCGTTCGCCGAGGTCGCGACGGCGGTCGGGGCGCACGAGCGGACCGTCGCCCGCCGACTGGAGCGGATGACCGCCGACGGACGGGTGGCGTTCGTCGCCGCGCTCGTGCCGGAGTACCAGTACGAGGGGGTGACGGCCGAGGTCGCCGTGCGGTGCGCGCCGGGCCGGGTCCACGAGGTGGCGCTGACGCTGGCGGCCCTGGAGGAGACGCGGTCCGTGGAGGTCGCCACCGGGGCGCTCGACGTGTTCGTCGAGCTCCACGCGCCGGCCCACGACGCGCTGCTCACCCTGGTGGACACGGTGATCGGCCGGCTCGACGGCGTCGTGGACATCCACTCCGCGGTGGTCCTGCGGCTGCTGCTCACGGCCAGCGACTGGGCGCCGTACGACGACGAGCCCACGGACGTGCGCCGGCACGCCGTGGAGGGCACGGCGCTGCCGGAGCCGCCGGCCGTGGACGAGCTCGACCGGCGGCTCGTCGACCTCCTGCGGCGGGACGCCCGGATGTCGACGACCCGCCTCGCCCGCGAGCTGAGCGTCGGCGAGACCACGGCCCGGCGACGCCTGGCCCGGCTGATGGAGTCGCACGTCCTGCACCTGCGGCTGCACGCCGATCCCGCGGTCCTGGGCTATCCCGTGGAGGCCCGCTTCCGGCTCGGCGTCCCGCACCGCGAACTCGCCGCCGCGATCCGCCTGCTGGCCGGCGAGCCGGCCCTCCGCCACCTCGTCGTCACCAGCGGCGCGACCAGCCTGCTCGGCTACTCCAGCCACCGCGACACCCGCGACTTCCAGGAGTTCGCCGCCCGGGTCTTCGCACGCCTGGAGGGCGTGACGTCGACGGAGACGGCCCTCCTGATGCGGACGTACAAGCGGGCCGGCTTCGCGTCGGGCGGGGGGTGACGGGGGCGGGGCGGGGAACGGCCGCCAGGAAGGAGCCGGGCCGCCGCGGAGGGGGCGCCCTGCCAGGGGGGCCGGACCGACCGCGAGACCCCTCACCGCCAGGACCCCGGCGGCCGCCTCTGCGCGGCCGTCGGGGTCCTCGGGGTCCGGTGTACGCCCCGGCGGGGCCGGGGTGCCGGACCGGGGCGGCGCCGTCGCGCGCCGTCCCCACGTGCGCGGCGACACCGCCCGGTACCGGGTGTCAGGCCGCGGCCGCTCCGGTGGCGGCGGTGCGCGGCGTGGTGTCGGATTCCGCCGCGGCCGGATCGTCGGCGCCTGTGGCCGGGGCCTTCGCGGGGATGAGGGCGGCGACGGCCGCGGCGGCGAGGCCGACGCCGCAGCCGATGAGCAGGGCGACCCGGAAGCCGTCCTCGGAGGGCAGGGCGTGGCCGCCGAGGCTGGTGGTCATCTGGGCGAGGACGACGCCGATGACGGCGGCCGAGACGGACGTGCCGATGGAGCGCATCAGGGTGTTGAAGCTGTTGGCCGACGCGGTCTCCTCCTGCGGGACGGCGCCCATGATCAGGGCGGGCATGGCGCCGTAGGCGAGGCCGACGCCCGTGTTGCAGATGAGCGTCACGACGAGCAGGCCCCAGGTGGAGCCCATCAGGGCGAGGGAGGAGCCGTACCCGGCGGAGATGACGAGGGCGCCGACGGCGAGCGTGACCTTGGGGCCGCGGGCGGCCGAGAGCTTGGCGCCGAGCGGGGCGAGGAGCATCATCATCAGGCCCGCGGGGGCCATCCAGAGGCCCATCGCCATCATGGACTGGCCGAGGCCGTAGCCGGTGGCCTCGGGCAGCTGGAACAGCTGGGGCACGACCAGGGACTGCGCGTACATGGCGAAGCCCACCAGGACCGACGCCATGTTGGTCATCAGGACGACGGGGCGGGCGGTGACCCGCAGGTCGACGAGCGGGTCCCGGGTGCGCAGCTCCCACGCACCCCAGGCGAGCAGCACGACGGCCGCGACGGCGAACAGGCCGAGGGTGGTGCCGCTGCCCCAGCCCCAGGTCGCGCCCTTGGAGACGGCGAGCAGCAGGGCGACGAGCCCGACGCCGAGGCCGAGCGCGCCGGGTGCGTCGAAGCGGCCCGGGGCCGGGTTGCGCCGGCCCGTGGGGGCGACGCGCCAGATGAGGACGCCGACCAGGGCGCTGAGTCCGGCGGCGACCCAGAAGAGGACCTGCCAGCTGGCGTTCTCGGCGACGGCCGCGGAGAACGGCAGGCCGAGGGCGCCGCCGACGCCCATGGAGGCGCTCATCAGGGCGATGGACCCGCCGAGCTTCTCGGGCGGGAGGATGTCGCGCAGCAGGCTGATGCCGAGGGGGACGACGCCCATGCCGAGGCCCTGGAGTCCGCGTCCGACGATCATCGGGACGACGGAGGAGGCGAGGGCGCACACGATCGAGCCGGCGATCAGCGGGATCACCGAGACGAGCAGGACGCGCCGCTTGCCGAGGGTGTCGCCGAGTCGCCCGGCGACGGGGGTGGCGACGGCGCCGGCGAGCAGGGTCGCGGTGATCACCCACGAGGCGTTGGACGCGGTGGTGTCGAGCAGCCTGGGGAGGTCGCCGATGAGCGGCACCACCAGCGTCTGCATGAGCGCGGCCACGATGCCCGCGAGCGCGAGGACGCCGACGACGCCTCCGGGTCGGGCGTCGGGCTTGGAGCCGTCCACGAGTTCTCCCTCGGTCTTGCGCGGTGATTCCGCACGTGATTCGTTATGCATCATGCACATCAATGGCGTCATACACAAGCTGTGCATGATGCACATGCTTCCGCCGCGAGAGAGAATGCCCCCATGGACAAGCCCGTGGACAAGCCCACCCACCTGGTCGAATTCGAGACCATGCTGCTCAGCAGGCACACGCATCTGTACGCGCCCCGCTCCCGGGCCGGCGGCGCCCAGCTCGACCGCAGCGCCTACGTCCTCCTGAGCCGCATCCGCATGCACGGCCCCCTGTCCATCGGCCAGCTCAGCGAGGCCTTCGGCCTCGACGCGTCCACCCTCAACCGCCAGACCGCCGCCATGCTCCGCGCCGGCCTCGTCGAACGCATCCCCGACCCCGACGGCGGCATCGCCCGCAAGTTCCGCATCACCGAAGAGGGCGAACGCCGCCTCGACGCCGACCGCACCTCCAACATCGAGGGCCTCGAACGCGTCATGGAGCACTGGCCCGCCGAGGACGTCGCCGAATTCGCCGCCTTCCTCGAACGCTTCAACCGCGACATCGAACGCCTCGAGGGCCGCCCCTGGCCACGCCCCTGACCGGGAGCGAGAGGTATTCGGTTGCGCACGCGGCCGACGGCTCGGCAGAGTTCGGCGCACCGCCCGCACGCCGCCCGCACACCGTGAACGACCACCGAGGAGGCGCTCCCGTGACCGTCGCCCCCGAGCCCCGTCTGGCCCTCCTCGGCGGCGGGTTCTCCACCGACGACGACGGCCTCCTGGACGACTGGGTGCTCGGCCACGCGCGCGCGGCCCGGCCCAAGGTGTGCTTCGTCCCCACGGCGAGCGGCGACGCCCCCGGCTACGTCGAGAAGTTCCTCGACGCGTACCGCGACCGCGCCTGCGAGCCCAGCGTCCTGCACCTGTTCCGGCGGGAACTCGACGACGAGGGCCTCCGGGCGCTCCTGCTGACCCAGGACGTCGTCTACGTGGGCGGCGGCAACACCGCCAACCTCCTCGCGGTCTGGCGCGCGCACGGAGTCGACCGGCTGCTGCGCGAGGCGTACGCGGGCGGAACACTGCTGTGCGGGATCAGCGCCGGCGCCAACTGCTGGGCCGACGGCTGCCACACCGACTCCTTCGGACCCCTGGCGCACCTGGCCGACGGCCTGGGGATCCTCCCCGGCTCCGTCTGCCCCCACTACGACGGCGAGCCCGGTCGGCGCGGCTCCTACCGGGCGGCGGTGGCGGCACGCGCGCTTCCGGCGGGCTGGGCCCTGGACGACGGCGTGGGTGCGCTCTTCACCCGGGGAGTGCTGACCGAGGCGGTGACGCGCAGCCCCCGGGCCCGCCTCCACCGCGTGGAGCCGGGCGGGGGCGACGGCGTGACGGAGCGCGCTCTGCCGTGTCGGCCGCTCGTCGCGGGCGGGGGCGCCACCGCTCCCGAGTGACGGGGTGCCCGTCAGGCCCCGCGTCGCATCGCGGCCTGGCGGTCGGCCGTCGCCAGGGCGGTGTTGAGGAGCGCCACGACGGCGAACGCGAGGGCCGCCGACGGGTGGTCGAGCGCGTGGAGGGCGAGGGCCGCCGCGCCGAAGACCAGGGCCTTGACGGCGAGAACTCCCGGGAGCGGCAGGGGGATACGGGCCTTGGGGGCGGCGAAGAGACCCCAGGTGACGGCGGCGACGGCGGGCGCCGAGACGGCGAGCAGCAGCCGGAGGGCCACGTTGTCCGCAGCGTCCCAGCCCCACCAGGCCAGGACGGCCAGGGCCGCGAGCTCCAGCAGGAACGCCAGCCCTTCGTTGAACACGTGCAGCGGGCCGGGCAACTTCATCGGGAACCCCTCGACATCGATCACACGCGCGAACCGGCCCGAGCCTAGACGCCACTTCCGGCAGAAGTCTTTACCGCCGGGCTTCGGCGGCGGTAACTTCCCGCCGACGCAAAACGTTTCTGAAACTTTCCGACTGTGTTTCCAGCGGTGCTGATCCCCATCCCCCAACCAGCCCGCACGGAACGCGCCCCTGCTTGGAGAATCAGATGACCCGCACCCCCACACGGCTGCCCGGACGCCCGGTGGCCGTCCTGGCCGTGGCCGCCGGCCTGCTCGGCCTGCTCGCGGCACCACCCGACGGGCCCTCGCCGCGGACCGCGCCGGCCGCCGCCGTCGCCGAGAACACGGCGACGGTCTTCTACTGGACGAAGACGAAGAACTGGGCGGCCTACAACCTGCATTACGCCCCCGACGGGGGCTCGTGGACCACCGTCCCCGGCGTCGCCATGGAGGCCGCCTGTACGGACTGGGTGAAGAAGACCGTCAGCCTCGGCACGGCCACCGGGCTGCAGGCGACCTTCAACAACGGCACCGGCACCTGGGACAACAACGGCGGCAGGAACTACGC
The DNA here is from genome assembly GCF_042262805.1 of Streptomyces sp. NPDC056361. NCBI lineage: Bacteria > Bacillati > Actinomycetota > Actinomycetes > Kitasatosporales > Streptomycetaceae > Streptomyces > Streptomyces sp. NPDC056361. The sequence continues at coordinate 21,797 of NZ_JBHJQI010000028.1, read as the reverse complement.
CCTGGGCACCGGCGCGATCACCGTCAAGGACGGGGTCGTCGCCCACTCGGACCCCTGCGCGGGCACCACGCCCACGCCGTCCGCCAAGGCCACGGTGTACTACTCCACCGAGGCCCTCGGCTGGTCCACCGCCAACATCCACTACCAGCCCGCGGGCGGTTCCTGGACGGCCGTGCCCGGCGTCGGCATGCAGACGGCCTGCACCGGCTGGTGGAAGCGGGAGATCGACCTGGGGACGGCGACGTCCTTCAAGGCCGCGTTCAACAACGGCAACGGCACCTGGGACAACAACGGCGGCGCGGACTACGCCATCGGAACGGGCGTCAGCACCGTACGGAACAACGTGGTGACGGCGAACGCGGCCGACCCGTGCGCCGCCGCCACACCCGACACGCAGGCGCCGACGGCCCCCGGGCGCGTCACCGCCGCCGCCGACGGGATCTCGGTCCTGCTCACCTGGGACCCCGCCACCGACGACCGGGGCGTGACGAAGTACCAGGTCACCCGGGTCGGCGGCAGTGGCGGCACGGTCGTGACCGACGTCGGCTCCACCGTGTACTCCGACACGGGCCTGGCCGAGCGGACCGCGTACACCTACACGGTGAAGGCCGTGGACGCGGCGGGGAACGTCTCCGCCGCCTCGGCCGCCGCGACCGCCACCACCGGCGACAAGCCGGCGACCCCCGCCACCGGGAAGCCGCTGGGCACCGACCCGCGCAAGGACCCGATCTACTTCGTCCTGACCGCGCGCTTCAACGACGGCGACGCGTCGAACAACCGCGGCGGCAGCCAGCACGTCAAGTCGGGCAACGCGGCCGACGACGACCCCATGTTCCGGGGCGACTTCAAGGGCCTCATCCAGAAGCTGGACTACGTCAAGGGGCTCGGCTTCTCGGCGATATGGGTCACGCCGGTGGTCCTCAACCGGTCCGACTACGACTACCACGGCTACCACGGCTACGACTTCTACAAGGTCGACCCGCGCCTGGAGTCGGCCGGCGCCTCCTACCAGGACCTCATCGACGCCGCCCACGCCAAGGGCATGAAGATCTACCAGGACGTCGTCTACAACCACTCCTCCCGCTGGGGCGCCAAGGGCCTGTTCACGCCGACCGTCTACGGCGTGCGGGACAGCCAGTGGAGCTGGTACTACGACGAGAAGCAGCCCGGATTCGAGTACGACGGCCTGACGATCGACGCGAAGAGCGGCAAGTCGTACTACAACGGCGACCTGTGGTCGACGGCCGAGCCGACCGGCAACACGTGCCTCAACTGGGGCAAGCCGACCGGCGGCAAGAGCGCCGAGGGGTACACCGTCTACAACTGCCAGTGGCCGAGCCCGACCTCCGGCATGTTCCCGAAGGCCCTCTACCACCAGTGCTGGATCGGCAACTGGGAGGGCGAGGACTCCCGCTCCTGCTGGCTGCACGAGGACCTGGCGGACTTCGACACCGAGAACGCGACGGTCCAGAGCTATCTGATCGGCGCGTACGACAAGTACATCGACATGGGCGTCGACGGCTTCCGCGTCGACACGGCGGTACACATCCCGCGCACCACCTGGAACCGCCGCTTCCTGCCGGCCATCCAGGAGCGGGTGACGCAGCGCCACGGAGCCGAGGCGGCCGCCAACTTCTTCGTCTTCGGCGAGGTCGCCGCGTTCGTCAACGACAAGTGGAACCGCGGCTCGGTGAACCACTCGGCGCAGTTCTACACGTGGAAGGAGCGCAAGGAGTACGACATCGACGACACCAAGGCCGCTCTGGAGATGTACGACTACGAGCAGCAGCAGGGCACCGGCAACCAGCCCGCGTCGACCAACGCGTTCCTGAACGGGAACAGCTACCACGCGCCGGACCACAGCCGGTTCTCCGGCATGAACGTCATCGACATGCGCATGCACATGAACTTCGGTGACGCCTCCAACGCCTTCTTCAACGGCAAGGACTCGGACGACAGTTACAACGACGCCACCTACAACGTGGTCTACGTCGACAGCCACGACTACGGCCCGAACAAGTCGAGCGAGCGGTACGCGGGCGGCACCGACGCCTGGGCGGAGAACATGTCCCTGATGTGGACGTTCCGCGGCATCCCCACGCTGTACTACGGCTCCGAGATCGAGTTCCAGAAGGGCAAGAAGATCGACTGCGGGCCGACCTGCCCGCTCGCCACCACCGGCCGCGCCTACTACGGCGAGCACCTCGCCGGATCGGTCACGGCCTCCGACTTCTCCCAGGTCTCGTCGGCCTCCGGCGCCGTCGCCACCACGCTCCAGCAGCCCCTGGTGCAGCACGTGCAGCGGCTCAACCGGATCCGCCGCGCCATCCCGGCCCTCCAGATGGGGCAGTACTCCACCGAGGGCATCTCGGGCGGCATGGCCTACAAGCGCCGCTACACCAGCGGTTCCACGGACAGCTTCGCCCTGGTCACGGTCTCGGGCGGCGCCACCTTCTCCGGCGTCCCGAACGGCACCTACACCGACGCCGTCACGGGCGACGTCCGCACGGTCGCCAACGGCACCCTCACGGTCGCCGCGCCCGGCAAGGGCAACCTGCGCGTGTACGTGCTCAACGGCCCCGGCAAGATCGGCGCCTCGGGCCCGTACCTGAAGTAGCGCCCACGGTACGGGGCGGCCCCACCCGCCCCGTACCCCCGCACTCCTCCCGCACCGCTCCCGTCCCGCCCCCGGGCGCCGGTTTGACACCCCCGGCGGGCGGGCGGACGGTGGGAACCGGGGACGACCGTGCTCCCGGGGCGGGGGAGGCCGGTGCCTCCGGGGCGAAGAGAGCAGTGCTCCCGGGGCATGGGAGATGATCGCCCGATGGCTGCCGGAATGGAGTTCGGGGCGGCGCCGGTCATGGCGTTGCACGCCTCACCGGCCATGGTCGCGTTCGCGTCCCTGCTCCAGCTCACCTCCTGGGAGCTCGAAGCCCGGGTGACGGAGGAGCTCGCCGAGAACCCCGCCCTCGAAGAGGACCCGTCGGCCGTCGCCTGCCCCCTCTGCCGGGCTCCCCTCCGGAGCCCGGGCCTCTGCCCCTGCCTGGGCGGGGCCGGCCGGGTCCCGGAGCGTCCGGGGGCCGCGCCCGAACCCCGGGCCGAGGACCGGAGCGCGACGCTGCTCGCCGAGGTCAGGGCGGCGCTGCCCGCGTCGGACGCGGGGCTCGCCGCGTACCTCGTGGGCAGTCTCGGACCGCGCGGACGCCTGGACGGGTCCGTCGGGGAGATCGCCGCCGCCCTCGGGGTCGCGCCCGGCCGCGTCCGGCGGGGCCTGGCCGCGCTGCGCGCCGCGACACCGGCGGGAACGGCCGCGTGCGACCTCCGGGAGTGCCTGCTGCTCCAGCTGGACCGGTGGGAGGAGGCGCACGGCTGCCGCGAGCCGGTCGTGCGGTCCGTGCTCACCCACCGCCTGGAGGCGCTGGCCGGCGAGGAGCGCTTCGCGGAGGCCGCGGAGGCGCTGGGCGTCACGGTCGAGGAGGTACGGCGGGTCAGGGCGTTCGTGCGGTCGGAGCTGCGGCCCACGGCGGGGCCCGACCTGGCACCGCCGCCGCCCGAGGCCTGCGCGCCGCCCGACCTGGTGATCGCCCGTGACCCCCGGGGCACGGGCGCGTACACCGTGGTCCTCCTCGAACCCCTCCGCCTCAGGCTCACCGTGAGCCCGGCCTACCTCTGCTATCTGTCCGGGCCGGCGTCCGCCGCAGGCGACGGGCGGCCGGGGGCCGGGGAGCGCCTCGCGCGGGAGCAGGTCGGCCGGGCGCGGGAGTTCCTCACCCGCCTCGACCGGCGCTGGCGGACGCTGCACCGCATCGCGGCGTACGTCGTGGAGGCGCAGCGGCCGTTCCTCGACCACGGCCCGGCCGCGCTGAGCCCCCTGTGCCGCCGCGAGGTCGCCGCGGCGCTCGGGCTGCACGAGTCGACGGTGTCCCGGGCGGTGGCCGGGCGCGTCGCGCTGCTCCCCTGTCGTCGCGCGATGCCGCTCGCCGGGTTCTTCGGCACCGCCACGGGCGTCCACACGGCCCTGCGGGACCTGGTCGCGCGGGAGAGCCGGCCGCTCTCCGACGGCGAGCTCGCCCGGCTGCTCGCCGAGCGGGGCTATCCGGTGGCGCGCCGCACCGTGGCCAAGTACCGCACGGGCCTCGGCATCGAGCCCCGCGCCCGGCGGACCGCCGGCCCGCGCGCCGCCTGACGCACCCCTCCGACCGAAGGTCCCTTCGCCGCACCGCGCCCGTACGGACGCCGCCCGGCGAAGGGACCTTCGCCGCGGCGCGCCCCGGGCCCGGTGCACACGGCCCCGTCCGGCTGGCACGGGGCTTGCAGGAGAGAAGGGCGAACGTCGTGCCGCAGCCGTCGGCGGGCACCGCCCGGCGGAGTGACGAGGAGGCCGCAATGCACAACATGGATCGCACACAGCTCGAGTTCGGCTACGGGACCGGCGGCGGCACGCCCGGCGAGGCGGAGGCGTACGGCGCGTACGCCCCGGAGTACGAGGGCGCGGCCGAGTACGGCGTCCAGGAGGCCGAGGGGACCCTGGACGAGGTCCAGGAGATGGAGCTCGCCGGGGAACTCCTGGAGGTCGCCGACGAGGCCGAGCTCGACCACTTCCTCGGGAAGCTGGTGCGGGCCGCGGCGCCCCTGCTGCGGGGAGCTTCGGGGAAGGCCCTGCGAGGCCTGCTGCGCGGCGCGGCCAAGCAGTTCCTGCCGGTGCTCGGTTCGGCCGCCGGCAACCTCGTCCTGCCCGGCGTCGGCGGCCTGGTCGGCTCCCAGCTCGCGTCGCAGGCGGGCAGCCTGTTCGGGCTCGAACTGGAGGGGCTCAGCCGGGAGGACCAGGAGTTCGAGGCGGCCCGCCAGTTCGTCCGGTTCGCCGCCGACGCGGCCCGGACGGCCGCGGGCTCCGACGACGGGGCGGCGGGTGAGACGGACGGGGCGGCGGAGGCCGAGGCGTTCGGGCAGTACGAGGGCGACTTCCAGGGCGAGTTCGGCGACGGCGCCGCCGAGCTGGGTGCTCCCGACGCGTTCGAGGCGGCGGGCGGGTACGGGGACGCGGGCGAGTTCGAGGGGGACTTCGAAGGGGACTTCGAGGGCGACTTCACCGGCGAGTACGAGGGCGAGGACGAGGGGGACGTCCCCGGCGAGTTCGAGGGCGGTGACCTGGCCGGCGAGTTCGGGGACGAGCTCGACGGCGCCGGGGAACTGGACACCGGGGAACTGGACGCGGGCGCCGCGCGGGCCGCCGTGCTGAGCGCCGCCCAGCGGTACGCCCCGGGGCTCGTCCCGATGGTGTCCGGCGCGGTGTACGGGGGGCGGCGCAGCACCGGCCGCTGGGTCAGGCGGGGCCGGACGATCATCCTCCTCGGCGTCTGAGCCGGCACCGGAAGGGAGACCTGCCATGAGCACGTACGAGTGCGAGTGCGGCGGTCGGCGGCGGGCCGCGGAAGCGGGGAGCGCCGGCACGGTGGCTCCCGAACTGCGGGAGTACGCGGCGGAGACGGGCCTGCTCGGCGGCGAGTACGGCAGCCCGCTGACCGAGGCGGAGGAGAGCGCGCTCGCCGCGGAGCTCCTCGGCGTCGCCGACGAACGGGAGCTGGAGGCCTTCCTCGGTTCGTTCCTGGCCCCCGTCGCGCGGCGCGAGGGCGGGTTCCTCAGCTCCACGGCGGGCGCGGCTCTCGGCGGGGTCCTGAAGAACGTGGCCCTGACCGCGCTGCCGGGCATGGGGTCGGGGACGGGGTCGACCGGTCCGGGGCGCCAGGTCGTGGACCGGGTGCCGATGCTGCGGCGGCACGCCGGGACGCCGCCGGACCTGGTCCTGAAGTGGAACGCGATGAACAGGCCGTCGCGGATCGACGTCGTGGTCCATCTCCACGGCTTCGCCGTCCGCGGCGCGGCGATGACCCTCCCGGTGGACATCGAGCCGGTGAGCGGTCTCGACTTCGGCGCCGTTCCCGGCCGTACGGCCCCGACGCTGCTCGTCCTCCCCCGCGGCCACCACTTCGGCGGCCGGTCAGGTCGCGGGTACACGCACTCGGCCCTGGAGCCGCCGGGCGCGATACAGCGCCTGGTCGCCGAGGCCCTGGCCCGGTTCAAGGCCGCGACGGGGGTCGACGCCCCGCTCGGGCGCCTCGTCCTCACCGCGCACTCCGGCGGCGGCGCCTCGCTGATGCGGATCCTGCGGCACACCGATCCCGACGAGGTGCACACCTTCGACGCGCTGTACGGCGACCCGGGGCCGCTCGTCGACTGGGCGCGGCGGCGGGCCGCCCGGGGCTCGGGCGCGCTCCGGGTGCTCTACCGGCCGTACGAGCCGACCGCGCGCCACAGCGAACAGGTGGCGGCCGCCGTGCGCGGCGCGTCCTCACCGCGCTTCCGGGTGGAGTGGACGAAGGTGCCGCACATGCGGATCCCCCGGCTCTTCGGGCCGCTGCTCCTCGCCGACGCGGGCGCCGACCTGCCGGGCACGGGCCCGGCTCCGGCCCCGGCCCCGGCTCCCCGCCGCAGGAGCGGTGGCGGTGGCGGTCACGCCGTCCGGGAAATGGCGGGCACCGATGACGAGTTCGGCGGGGATCCGGGGCACACGTCCGGTGCGTCGGAGGCCGAGGTGGGCGGCGGGTGGAGCGGTGCGCCCGAGCAGGTCGCCTTCCGGCAGCGGGTCCTCGACGCGCACCTGGCGCGCACCCGGAAGCGGAAGGGCCGGCCCGGGCGGGACCTGGCGCCCGGCGAGCTGGCCCCGGTGGCCGGGACCTCGATCTCCATGCGGAGCGACGCCGCGGCCGCGGCCGGCCGGCTGCTCGCGGCGGCCCACGCGGCGCTCGCCGAGGCGCGGGCGGCGGGGGACGAGGACGCCGGGCACACCCGGCGGCTCACCGGAGGGAGCGGCTACCGGGGCAGTGACCACCAACAGCGGCTGTGGCTCGGCTACTTCAAGGGCTACTACGACCAGACGCTCGCCGCGCGCGCGGCGCTCCCCGGCGGCCCGCACGGCGACGGCGCGGTCCGGTACATGCTGGACGTGTTCGGCATCCCCGCGCGGATCGCCGCGCCCGGGTACAGCAACCACCAGAACGGGATCGCGATCGACTTCCTCCAGGTGCGCGGACGCGGCCACCCCCTCCGCAACAGCACGGGGGCCGCGGCCGTCGGGCAGTGGCACGCCACCTGGTTCTTCCGCTGGCTCCAGGCCAACGCCCGACGCTTCGGCTTCGGGCCGTACACCCGCGAGCCCTGGCACTGGGTCTTCCAGGGTTCCGCCGCCGCGCCGGTGGCCTCGGCACGGCGTGCGGGAGCCCCGGCCGCGGCCGCTGCTCGACAACCCGGCGGCCGAACTCTTCGGTCTGGAACAGGAGTCGGACGACCCCCGGGAGAGCGAGTTCGAGGTGGCCCGGCGCTTCGTCCGGCTCTCGGCGGCGGCCGTGCGGAACGCGGCGATGGCGCCGCGCGACCGGTACCGCCGCTACCGCCCGTACCGGGGCCGGGCCGGTGACGGCGCGGTCGGCCGCGCGGCCGTGTTCGCCGCCGCCCGGCGCTACGCGCCCGGCCTCTACCGCTCGTTCCCCCGGTACGCCCGCCCGGCGCCGTGGTCGTGGCCCCGGCCGTTCCCGACCGGGCGACGACACCGGTACGGTCGCCGCTACGGATACGGCTACCCGCGCTACGGGCTCGGGACGTCGTACGTGACGCAGCCCGCGTCGACAGCGCCGTACGACCCGGGTCCGTACGGACCGGGTGCCCACCGTCCCGTGCCGTACGAGCCCGGCCCGTACGAGCCCGGGGCGCCGGAACCGGCGCCGTACGCCTCCGCCGACGCGGGACCCGGCCCGGCGGGCGCGGGCCCCGAGGCCGCCGCGGAACCCGACGGCACGCCCCCGGGCGCACCGGAGCCGGCGGCTGCGGGCGCGCCGGAACCAGCGGGCGGCAGCGCACCGGACGCCCTGCACACGGGAACCGCTTCCGGTCCGCCGCCGGCGGCCGACGGGAGCACCGCTCCCCCGCGTCCGGCCCCCGGGCCCGCGTCCGGCACCTGGGTGCGCCGGGGCGACCGGGTCACGATCGTGGAGGCCTGACCGTGCACGGGACGTCGTCGACCGCCCGCCGGCTCCTCGCCGGCGAGGCGCGGGCGCTGCTCACCCGGCTCGACCGGGTCCAGCCCTTCGCGGTGCGCGAGACGATGCTGCCCGCCGCGGCCCCCTCGCCCGCCGCCCAGATCGGCATCGAGCGGACCCTCGTGGCGGGGCGGCGCGAGCTGCGGGGCCGGGTCCGCGCCTACCTGGCATGGCTGGACGGCGAGGGCGCGGCGGCTTCGCCCGCGGAGATGCAGCGCAGGTTCACGGCGCTGCGCTGGCGGTTCAACGACGTCCTGGGCCAGTTCGACCTCTTCCAGCAGACGGTCACCCAGCGCAGTGAGCACGAGGTCGGGCTCTGGCTGTCCGGGATGGACGTGGCGGCGGCCGACGCGCTCGACGTGCCCGGCAGGCCCTTCGACCCGCCTCCGGTGGTCTGCTATCTGGACCGGGGGCCCGGTGCGGCGATCCGGCGCGCCCGGACCCGGCTGCCGGGCGGTGGCGCGAGCCCGATCGCGATCGTGCGGGTGCCGCGGGAGCGGATGGTCGGCGGATACGGCCTGAGCTCGTCCCTGTGCCACGAAGTCGGCCATCAGGGAGCCGCGTTGCTCGGCCTGGTGCCGTCGCTCCGGACCGAGCTGCGCGCGCGGGTGACCGGGCCGGGCGGCCGGCTGCCGCTGCCCTGGGCGCTGTTCTCGCGGTGGCTGCCGGAGATCGTCGCCGACTTCTGGGCGATCGGGAAGCTGGGCGTGACGGCGACGATGGGGCTGATCGGCGTGGTCAGCCTGCCGCGCCGCTTCGTCTTCCGCCTCGACCCCCTCGACACGCATCCCTTCCCCTGGATCAGGGTCCATCTGGGCACCGCCATCGGCGAGTCGCTCCATCCGGATCCGCAGTGGCGGGCCCTCGGCGAGCTGTGGTCCGCGCTGTATCCCGTCGACGGTCTCAACGCGGAGGCGCGCGCGCTGCTCGCCTCGCTGACCTCGGCGGCCCCCGAGCTCGCGGCCCTGCTGGTGTCCCACCGGCCGCAGGGGCGCGAGGACGTCACGCTGGGCCGGCTGTTCCGGCCGGCCGAGCGTTCCCCGCGGCGCCTGATCGCGCTGTACGAGGCCGCGCGGCGGCGTCCGGAGCTGCTCGACCGGGCCGCGCCGACGCTCGCGTTCGCAGCACTGGGTCAGGCCCGGTCGGCCGGACTGGTCTCCCCCGAGGCGGAGAGCCGCCGGGCGGAGGCGCTGCTGCGGGGCTGGGCCCTGCGCAGCGCCCTCGCCACGACGGCGGCCTGCGCCCGCCGCTCGTCGCCGGCCGTCCGGCCGGCCGTCCCCCGGAAGGCCGTCCCCGTGGGCGGCGGTCTTCCTCGTCATTCCCTGCCCGAGGAGGAGTCATGGGCACACCACTGACACCGCGCTCGCCGCTCCAGGTCACGCTGACCGCCGTACCCGACGAGGTGACGCGGGGCGAGACGGTGCGGCTGCGGGCCGACACGTCGGAGGGGCGCGTGGCCTTCGACTGGTCCGTCACGGGCGGCACGCTCGCCCGGTGGACGGCCAAGGACGCCGCGGTCGTGTGGGACACCCGGAGCGCGGAGCCGGGCGTGGAGGAGGCCACCGTCACGGTCACCGACCAGCACGGTCGCACCAGCACGCAGGTGGTCGACGTCCGGATCAAGATGCCGGTCGTCGACCGGCGGCGTGAGTCGCTCTCCGTCCACCTGGAACCCGCGGGGGTCGTCAGGACCGACAGCCAGGCGCTGTGGACGGCGATCCGCAACAGCAGCGAGTCCCTCGGCTTCGGCGAGTACCAGGACTTCATCGACCTGGTGCTGTGCCGGTCTTCCGCGGGCCTCGACCGGGAGACCCGGCAACTGCGGTCCGAGGGCCGGGCCGAGCTGAAGGCGCTCCGCAGGGGGAACGCCCTGCCGTACCCGGACGTGGACGCGTACTGGCTGCTGAAGACGGCGACCGAGGCGTTCATGCGGCTGCGCTGCGGGATCCTCGTCGACCCGCACCGTCCGGGGGCGCCGTTCGAGGGCGTCGACCTGCTCCAGGAGCAGGCGCGGTACGGGGACGGGCCCGTGTCGCAGCAGGAGCTCGAGACGATGTGGCAGGCGTTCGTCGAGCCGATCCCGCAGGACCCGAACTTCTACGCCCTCCCGTACTTCGCCCGCATCCTGGACGGGCTGCGGGACGTCCCGGTGCGCGGGTCGGGCAAGTTGGGCTTCCCGTGCGACGCGATCCTCCGGTACAAGCTGACCCACCCGTGCCTCATCGAACTCCTGTGGAACTACTGGCAGGAGGAGAGTCTGCTGGTCCAGTCGCTGATCGAGATCAGCCGCCGGTTCCAGAACATGCGGCGCGCGGTGGAGCCGGACCCGCTGGCCCATCTGGAGATCGCCCCGCTGATGCCGCTCGGCAACCTGCTGTGGGGCTACATCCAGGACGAGCAGCACCGCCTGTCGGTGGTGCGGCGGGCGTACGAGTACGACCACCACTACGGGATCACCCTCATCGGCCGGGCCGTGCCGCCGCTGCGCGGGGCCGACAGCCGCTCCAAGTTCCTGGAGGCGTTCCACAGCCTGCTGAAGCTGTGCACGACGTTCTTCACGCAGGCCGACGACATGACCGTCACGCCGGACGGGTTCCCCGTCCTGAACGGCCTGAAGGAGGTGCACCTGCTGCTCACCGAGGGGCAGCACAACCAGTACGGCGACCTGCCGTGGACGGCCCGCCAGGAGATGCTGATGCAGCAGTGGCTGCTGGCCAGGCCGGAGATGCGGCAGTTCCTGCCGGCGCGCGCGATGGTGGCGTACCCGGAGCCGTGGATGGGCACCGTCGACGTGATGAAGAAGCTGCAGGGCTGGACGGACACGCCCACGCTGCACTTCCACAACCTCGCGGTCTTCGGCGAGCGCATCCTGCTCTCCATCCGGTTCGGCGACTGGAACTCGGTCATCGAGCGGGACGAGGCGGCGAACTGGGCGCGCTACTGGCGGGCGGAGATCCAGGGGTACATCCACGCCTACCGGGCCGCGACGGGTGTCGACCTCACCTCGGACCGGCTGGACGTCACGATGCCGGCCGTCCACCTGCGGCGGCGGACCGCCCAGCAGCGGGGCGGTGCCGGGCGCGAGCGTGCGGTGCGGGGCGGCGGGGCCAGGGCCGGGGCCGGGATGGCGGGCCGCCGACTGCGGCGGATGCCTCCTTCGGACCGGCCGTACTGAGCGGCCGGGGCGTGCCATGTCGTACGAGACGCCCTCCCGGGGCTCCTCCGCCGGGGAACCGGATGCGCTCGTCGGGGAGTTCGAGCGCGGTACCGGGTTCAGCCCGTGGGAGCTGGTCCGGGTGGTGAGCGCGGTCGCGCAGGGTTCCCGTGACGAGTCCGCGCTGACGAGTCTGGTGTTCCACCAGCGCCATCCGGAGCGGGCCGGAGCGCCGATCGGGCGGGGCGAGCGGGACGCGGCGCGGGAGTGGCTGGCCATCAGGGACACGGTCGTCCGGCCGCTGCTCGCCGGCGGCCGGGCCGGCGGCGCGGCCCCCGCTCCGGCCGCTCCCCCGGGGCCGTCGGCCGGCCCCGGCCCGGGTGCCCCGTCCGGGGCCCCGCGTCCCGCGCGGTCCTGCGCGGCGCCGGGCGGGACGGCCGTGGCGAAGTGCACGCGGCCGGGGCGGATCGCGTGCCCGCCCGTGCCGGGTCTGCTGTGCGCGGAGGAGGTCGACGGGGTCCCGTTCCACTACCCCGAGTCCGTGCGGCGCGAGCGCGCGGGCGGGCTCCTCGTCGTGACGGGACGCCAGTGGCGGCGCGAGCAGCGCTTCACCCCGCCGGTCAGGGACGCGATGAGCGCGTTCCTGCGGAACATGCGGGGCTTCGGCATGCCGGTGGAGGCGATCCTCACGGCCGGGTCGCTGTACTGCCGGTGTGTGAAGCGGTCCGATCCCGCGAAGCCGGACGTCCTCAGCAACCACTCGTGGGGGGGGACGCCCTGGACGTCGTCGGGGTGCGGTGGCCGGCCGCCGGCGGGCCGCCGAGCGGGCTGCGGGAGACGATCGTCCACAACTGGACCGACCCGGGGCAGCGGGTGCTGCTGCGGCGGATCGACGCCTGCCTGCGGCTCTCCTTCGCGACGGTCATCGACTACTACCGGACGGACCACCGCGACCACTTCCACTGCGACACCAACCGCGGTCGGGGCGACCGGCCCCGCACGACCGCCGGCCTCGGGTTCACCCGTGAGGCGCTGCGCGCCGCGGGGCATCCCGTGGCGCCGACCGGCCGTCCGGAGGCCGACGCGTACCGGGCGCTCGCCGCCTTCTCCGGGGTGCCCGCGGCCTCGTTCCGGGACGCGGCGGTCCTCCGGCGGGTGCTGCGCGAGCTGTTCACGCGGGTGGCGTCGGGACGGTAGGGGGTGCGTCGTGGCCGGCGACGGCGGTACGGAAGGACGGCGGGAGGACGGATGATCGTCGACTGTCACTGCCACGCGGGGCGCGGGGACCGGTTGACCGGGCCCTGGGACGACGCGCCCCTCGGGCGCTATCTGCCGCGCGCCGAGCGTGCGGGCATCGACCGTACGGTGCTGTTCCCCGCCTTCCACCGTGACTACGCCGCCGCCAACCGGGGGGTGGCGCGGATCGTGGCCGCGCGTCCGGACCGTTTCCTCGGCTTCGCGTTCGTGCACGCGGACCGGGACGCCGGCCGGATCGCCGGGCTCGTCCGCACGGCGGTGTGCGCGTACGGCTTCGTCGGCATCAAGGTGCATCGGCACGACGCGCCGATCACCCGTGAGGTCTGCGACGCGGCCCGGTACTTCCGGCTGCCCGTGCTGTACGACCCGATGGGCGAGGTGGCGGTGGCCGAGCTCCTGGCGGAGCACTACCCCGACGTGCCGTTCGTGCTGCCGCACCTGGGCAGTTTCGCGGACGACTGGCACGCCCAACTGGCCCTCGTGGACCATCTGGTGCGCCATCCCAACATCCACACGGACACTTCGGGGGTGCGCCGCTTCGACCTGCTCGCGGAGGCGGTGCGGCGGGCGGGTCCGGAGAAGGTCCTGTTCGGTTCGGACGGCCCGTGGCTGCACCCGGGGGTGGAGCTGGCCAAGGTCCGGGCGCTCGGCCTCGGCGCCGAGGAGGAGGGGTGGGTGCTGTCCGGGAACCTGCTCGCGCTGGTGGGCGGCGAGCGGCACGGGCCCCGGCGGGCCGGCGTGACGGTGCCGGTCACTCCTCGCGTGCGGCGTCCTGCGGCGTCCTCGTACCGTTCGCCGTTCCGGGGGCGGAGGCGCGGCGGAGCTGGAGCGCCCGGTCGGTGACGCCGAGGGCCCGGGCGGCTTCCTGGAGGTTGCCGTCCGCCTCCTGTACGGCGATGAGGACGGCGGTGTCGCGGGCGCGGACGCCGATCTCCTTGAGACTGACGCCGGCGGCCAGCGCCGTGCGGACGGCCTGCTCGAACCCGGCGTCCGGCCGGCCGTCCGCCGGGGTCCCCGCGACGGGGGCCGCCGGCCGTTCCCCGGGCGGTACGTCTCCGGCGCTGATCAGGCCCGCACCGACGTGACGGCGGGCCATCCGCCCGACGAGCTGCCGCAACTCCCTTACGTTTCCGGGATAGTGACGTTCCATCAACATGTGCTGCACCGCCGGGTCGAAGTCCTCGGCGGCGGGCGTGCCGTCGTCGGTGCGCAGGGCGCGCAGGAAGTGGCGCGCGAGCGGCAGCACGTCCTCGGTGCGTTCGCGGAGGCTCGGCAGCCGGCAGGTGAACGCGGCGATCCGGTGGTAGAGGTCGCCGCGGAAGCGCCGGGCCCCCTCGTCGGAGGCGAGGTCCCGGTTGGTGGCGCAGACCAGCCGGAATCCGGTGGTGTGCCAGGTGTTGCCGCCGACCTTCTTGTACGTGCCCTCCTGCACCACCCGGAGCAGCTCGGCCTGGAGTTCCAGGGGGAGTTCGCCGACCTCGTCGAGGAAGAGGGTGCCCCGGTCGGCGAGTGCGAAGGCCCCGTCCCGCGAGGCGAGGGCCCCGGTGAAGGCGCCCTTCTCGTGCCCGAAGAACTCGCTGCCGGCGAGGGCGGGGACGATGGTGGTGCAGTCGAGCAGGACCAGCTGCTCGGCGCCGCGGCGGGGGTCGAGGGCGTGCACGAGACGCGCGACGAGCTCCTTGCCCGTGCCGCTCTCGCCCGTGACGAGGACGGACGCGTCGCTGAACACGGCCGTCTCGACGATGTCCCGCAGCAGCAGCTGCCAGGCGGTGCCCGCGCCGACGAGGTTCTCGGCGACGAGCGGCGAGGCCACGAGTGCGTCGACGTCGGCCCAGCGGCGCAGCCGCCGCACGACGTCCTCGGCGGGCGTCGCGGACGCGTCCCAGACGAGGACGTCACCGGCCCCCGCGCGGAGCAGCGGCCACGGCCCCGGCGCGCCGAGGGCCGCGCGGGTGAGCGCGACGGCGAGCACCCGGTGCCGTCCCGCGTCGCACAGCCGGGCCAGGCGGGCGGCGAGGGCGGCGTCGGCCGCGTCGAGGAGGAGCACCCCGGGCCCCCCGGTGGGCTCCTGACGTGACCGGCGCACGTCGAGACCGGCTTTGCGGAGCAGCTCGACGGCGGGCTCGGCGCGCGCCTCGGACCCCGGCGGGTGGGAGGCCACCCAGGCCCGGGCGGGGCCCTCACCCACGCCTTCGTCACTCACGGTCACCCATTATCGCGCGGCGCGGTCGCCTCCGCACGTCCCGGGAACGAAAGGGGCGGGAGGGGCGATAGGACCGCCTTCCCGGCGCCGTCAGATCAACAGTGCGTCACACGAACTGGCTTTTCGGACAGAACACTTCCCTCCGCCCGGCGAGTCTGGGATCTTGCGTCCACCCCACACATCACAGGGCCCGGCCGGCGCCACCCGCGCCACCGGGTCATCGGAGGACGCATTGTTTTCCCACATATCCAGCCGGTTGAGGGCTTCGGCCATCGCCGTCGCAGCGCTCGGTACGACCGTGGCGCTCGCCGCTCCCGCCGGATTCGCCCAGGCAGCAACGTCGGACACCGCGCCCGTCGCGGCGAGTTCGGCGGGGGCGACCCAGGCCAGGACGGCCACCAAGGCCACCAGGACCGCCGCGTCGTCGGCGGCCTGGGTCGCGGGCACCCGCGCGTACCTGGTCATCACCGCGCCCGGCGGCACCGCCGCGGTGAGCGGTGCCGTGACGAGCAACGGCGGTTCGGTGTTCGCCGCGTACGACGCGATCGGCGTCATCGTGGCGCACTCGGCGTCTTCGTCGTTCGCCACGTCGATGCGCACGGTCAGCGGCGTGCAGCAGGTCGGCGCGACCCGGACGTCCGACGTCCCGGCCGACGCCTACAGCCCGGCGCTCCCGGCGAACCCGGCGCAGTCCGCGACGACGCTGACGGAGTCCAACCGCTGGGACATGACCCAGATCAAGGCCGACCAGGCCTGGGCGGTCACCACCGGTTCGGCGTCGGTGAAGGTCGGCGTCCTGGACACCGGCGTCGACGACCAGCACCAGGACATCGCGCCCAACTTCAACGCCGCCGACTCGGCCTCCTGCGCCTACGGCAAGGCGGACACCCGCGCGGGCGCCTGGCGTGACGTCGGCACCCACGGCACGCACGTCGCGGGCACGATCGCGGCCGCCAAGAACGGCAAGGGCGTCATCGGCGTCGCGCCGGGCGTGAAGATCTCCTCGGTCCGCATCGCGGAGCCGACCAGCAGCCTGTTCTTCGCGGAGAACACGATCTGCGGCTTCATGTGGGCCGGTGACCACGGCTTCAAGGTCACCAACAACAGCTACTACACGGACCCGTGGCAGTTCAACTGCCCGGACAACGTGGACCAGGCCGCCATCATCGAGGGCGTCCGCCGGGCCCAGGTGTACGCCGAGGGCAAGGGCTCGCTCCAGGTGGCCGCCGCCGGCAACTCCAACTACGACCTGGCGAACAAGACGACCGACTCCGAGAGCCCCAACGACTCGACGCCGGTCACCCGCACGATCACCAACGCCTGCATCGACATCCCGACCGAGCTGCCGGGCGTCGTGACCGTCGCCGCGCAGGCCAGCGGCGGCGCGAAGGCCTCGTACTCGAACTTCGGCAACGGCGTCATCGACGTCGCGGCGCCGGGCGGCGACGGCTCCACCCAGGTGTACTCGACGCTGCCGGGCGGCAAGTACGGCAACATGAGCGGCACCTCGATGGCGTCCCCGCACGTCACCGGTGTGGCGGCGCTGATCGCGAGCCAGAACCCGACGTTCACGCCGGCGCAGATCCGTGACCAGCTCGGTGTCCAGGCCAACGACCGGGCGTGCCCGTCGGACGCCCGCTGCACCGGCACCACGGCGAAGAACGGATTCTTCGGCGAGGGCGCAGTCGACGCCCTGAAGGCCGTCGGGGGCAGCACCCCGCCGCCCGGCGCGTACTTCGAGAACCTCGCCGACGTCACGATCGCGGACAACGCGACGGTCGAGAGCTCGATCACGGTCAGCGGGGTGACGGGCAACGCCCCGGCGACCCTCAAGGTGGGCGTGGACATCAAGCACACCTACATCGGTGACCTGAAGGTCGACCTCGTCGCCCCGGACGGCACGGTGTACACCCTGCACAACCGCACCGGCAGCGGCACCGACAACATCGCGCAGACCTACACGGTCAACGCGTCGGCGGAGGTCGCGAACGGCGTCTGGAAGCTTCGCGTGAACGACAACGCGAGCGCGGACACGGGCAAGATCGACGCCTGGAACCTGACCTTCTAGTACGTCCCGACCCGGGGAACGGGGCCGGAGCCGCCATGGCTCCGGCCCCGTTCGCATGCCCAGAGGGCAGGGCCTGGAAAAAGTCCGTACCGGGGGGTAGGCCTGCCCCGGACCCTTGCTATACGTTCCGTCTAACAAGCTTGCTAGACGCGATGTCTAACAAGAGCCCGAGCCGCTCTCGCGACCCAAGGAGCCGCACCATGGCACGCAGCACCGTTCGCCCGGACGGCGAGTCCGTCACCGACACCGACGTCGCCGAGCGGCTGCTCCGTTCGGCGGCGAAGCTGTCGTACGACCCCGCCGTCGAGGTGGACTGGGACACCCCCCTCGACAAGGACTTCCACGGCCAGAGCCCCGAGTGGAACTCCCTCTACGGCACCGCCTACTGGAACGAGATGACCGAGGAGCAGCGCAAGGAGCTGACCCGGCAGGAGACCGCGTCGGTCGCCAGCACCGGCATCTGGTTCGAGATGATCCTCCAGCAGATGGTGCTGCGCGACATCTACCGCATGGACCACACCGACCCCCGGTTCCAGTGGGCCCTCACCGAGATCGCCGACGAGTGCCGGCACTCCATCATGTTCGCCCGGGGCTCCCAGAAGCTCGGCGCGCCCGCGTACCGGCCCAAGCGCGCGGTGCTCGAACTCGGCCGGTTCATGAAGACCGTCGGCTTCGGCGAGGCCGCGTACGCCGGCATCCTCGTCGCCGAGGAGGTCCTCGACGTCATGCAGCGCGACTGGATGCGCGACGAAAGGGTCGTCCCCTTCGTCCGCACCATCAGCAACATCCATGTCGTCGAGGAGTCCCGGCACATGAAGTTCGCCCGGGACGAGACGCGCCGCCACCTCGCCCGCGCGGGACGGACCCGCCGCCACTTCCAGGCCCTCGTGGTCGCCATCGCCGCGTACTACATCATCACCAGCCTGGTCAGCCCCGAGGTGTACGTGCGGGCCGGCCTCGACCCCGAGCGCGCCCGCCGCGAGGCCGCCGCCAACGAGCACTACAAGGCGCAGCTGCGCGCCAGCTGCGCCGGACTGATGGAGTTCCTCGCCGACGTCGGCATGCTGACCCGGCCCGCGCTCTTCTTCTACCAGCGCGCCCACCTCGTCTGACCCCTCCGAGCCGAGCAGAGCAGAGCCGACGACATGACCTACGCGATCACCCAGACCTGCTGCAGCGACGCGACCTGCGTCGCCGTCTGCCCGGTCAACTGCATCCACCCCACCCCCGAGGAACCGGACTTCGGGACCACGGAGATGCTCTACATCGACCCGAAGTCCTGCATCGACTGCGGCGCCTGCGCCGACGCCTGCCCCGTCGACGCGATCTTCCCGGCGGACCGGCTCACCGGCCCCCTGCGCGCGTACGAGGACCTCAACGCCCGCTACTACGCCGAGCGCACGCCCCCGCCGGCCCTGGCCTCGCCCAACTTCCACACCTGGGGCGAACCGTCCTTCCGCCGCTCCCTCCCCGCCGACTTCGCGCCGCTCCGGATCGCGGTCGTCGGCACCGGCCCCGCGGGCATGTACGCCGCCGAGGACCTGCTCCTGCACACCAACGCCGAGGTGACGCTGATCGACCGGCTGCCGGTGGCCGGCGGTCTCCTCCGCCACGGCGTGGCGCCGGACCACCCGGCGACCAAGGGAGCCGGGGACTCCTTCGCCCGCTTCCACGCCCACCCCCGGGTCCGCATGCGGCTCGGCCTCCGGGTCGGCGAGGACGTCACGGCCGAGGAACTCGCCGCCCACCACGACGCGGTGATCTACGCGGTCGGCGCACCGGCCGACCGGCGCCTCGGCATCCCCGGCGAGGACCTGCCCGGCAGCGTCTCCGCCACGTCGGTCGTCTCCTGGTACAACGCGCACCCGGAGACCGCGGGGGACGCCGTCCGGCTCTCCGCCGAGCGGGTCGTCGTGGTCGGCAACGGCAACGTCGCCCTCGACGTCGCCCGCGTGCTCGTCATGGACCCCGCCGAGCTCGCCGCCACCGACATCGCCGACCACGCCCTCGCCGCACTCCGCGGCACCCCGGTCCGCGAGGTGGTGCTCCTCGGCCGCCGCGGCCCCGAGGACGCCGCGTACACCGGCTCCGAGCTGCTCGCGCTCACGCACCTGCCCGGCGTGGAACTGGTGGTCGACGACCGGGACCCCCGCACCGGGGCGGCCATCGACGCGGCCGCGCCCGGGGCGAAGGCGGCACTCCTGCGGGACGTGACCCGCGAGGCGGTCGACTGGACGCGGGCCCCCGCGCGGGACCGGCGCCGGATCGTGCTCCGCTTCCACTCCGCCCCGGTCGAGGCGCTCGGCACCGACGGGGTGCGGGCGGTCCGGGTGACGGAGGACGGAGCGGAGTCCGGAACGGAGATCGGGGCCGGGCTGCTCGTCCGGGCGATCGGGTACCGCGGCGTCCCGCTGCCGGGGCTGCCCTTCGACGCGGCCACCGGCACGGTGCCGCACGAGGGCGGACGGGTCGCCGGGCTGCCCGGAGGCTACGTCGTGGGCTGGATCAAGCGCGGGCCCTCCGGCGGTATCGGCGCCAACCGGGCGTGCGCGGAGGAGACGGTCGGGACGCTGCTCGCGGACGCGGTCGCCGGTGCGCTGCCCGCTCCCGCCGGCACGGCCCAGGACTTCCACCGTCTGGCCAGGAGCCGCAGCCGCGGTCTCGTCGACGCGCGCGGCCTCGCGGCCATCGACCGGGCCGAACGGGCCCGGGGCCGGGACGCGGGTCGCCCCCGGGTCAAGCTGGCGACGGTGCCGGAGCTCGTCGCGGCGGCGCGGGGCGGACGGTGGCGCCGGAACGGCTGAGCGAGCCAGGAAGAAGGGAAGGGCGGGGCAGGTCGTTCCGGGCCGCGGGGGATCCGGCCCGGGACGGCGGGCCGGTGCGTGCCGGACGGATCAGACCGAGACGCCCAGGGCCTGGCGGACCACGATCGCGTCGAGCCGCACCGCGAACGGGACGACGTCCGTCAGGGCGAGCGCGACGGCCCGCTCCTTCGGCAGCTCCACCGTCACGTCGACGCAGAAGGCCAGGGCGTACATGTACGCCCCGGTCTCCTCGTCCTGGAGGGCGAAGAACAGGTCCCGGTAGAACCGGGTGCGCTCCGCGGACTCCTCGTAGAAGGAGAGGCCGGGCTGCCCCTCCTGTGCGGCGAGGCCGGTGAAGGCCCCGACGAGTTCCCGCTCGACGGTGGCCCAGAAGCCGGCCTCCGCGCACTCCGGCGGCAGCGCCTGGCGGACGGCCTCCTTGAGGGAGAGGACCATGACGAGGACGGGGGCGTACTCCTGGAGCCCCCATCCCCGGACCATCTTCACGACGGTGCTGTCCGGGACGGCCGCGGCGGCGTCCCGTATCGCCTCGAAGTCGAAGTTGACGGTCGCCGGCGCGATCGCCTCCTGGAACACCCGGTCGATCGACCGGGCCTGGGCGAGGTGGTCCGGTGCCACCTCGACGACGGTCCTGAAACTGGCGGCCAAAGCTCCTCCTGGAAGATCGGGATGATCTCGGTGATCAAGGAGGGGTCAGTATGCCGAGGCGGCCCCCGCCCCGGTGGGGCGCGTCCGCCGTGCGGACAGGGCGCCCGACGTCGCGGGCCGGGGCCCCGGCCGCACCGGCAGGGGCCCGGCCGCGGGACCTCGCGGCCCGGTCGTACGGGAGACGGCTCAGCCGCGGCCGCGGCGGGGCTTGGCGCTCTTGCCGCGACCCGCGCCGCCGGCGGTGCCGCCGCCCTTGCGGGCCGCCCCGCCCTTCCCGGCCGTACGGGCACCGCCCTTGGTGCCGCCCTGCTTGGCGCCGCCCGACTTCGCGGCGCCGGGTCGCGCGGGCTTCCGCTGGTCCTTGCGCGGCTGCTTCTGGCCCTTCAGCTCCTCGGCGCGGCGGCCCCGGGTGCTGTTCACCGTCCGGCCGCGCACGATCCCGATGAACTCCTCCACCAGGTCCGGCGCCTCGTCGGCCGCCGGCCACGACAGGGCCACGCGCGACTGCGGGACGCCGTCGAGCGTGCGGTACGTCAGGTCCTTGCGGTGGTGCAGCCGGGCGAGGGACTGCGGTACGGCGAGCACGCCGACGCCCGCCGCGACCAGCTCGATCGCGTCGGCGGTCGTCTCCGGGCGCTCCATCGCGGGGCGGCCCGGCGGCTGCTCCCAGCCGAGGGTGTCGTCGAGGGGGTGGAGGACGAGCTCGTCGGCGAGGTCGCCCGCCGAGATCAGCTCGACCTCGGCGAACAGGTGGTCCTTCGGGACGACGACGACCGTGGTCTCCTCGTACAGGGGAATCGCACTGAGGTCGTCCCCGTCGACGGGCAGCCGGACGAGTCCCGCGTCGGCGGCACCCTCCCGCAGCAGCCCGAAGGCCTCGGCGGGGGTGGCCGACAGAAGCGTCAGGGGTACGTCGGGAAAGCGCTCGTTCCAGATCCGCACCCACTTCGAGGGCGTCACGCCCGGCACGTACACGAGCCGGAACGAGGGGGTCGAGGGGGATTCCGCGGGGGAATCCGGGAGGGAAACGTCCGAGCCTGTCACCCCGCAAGGCTACCGGTAGCGGACGTGGTCGGAGGTCGCCCGCATGCTCGATACCCTTGACACCATGACGTCGCACCAGAACACCCAGACGATGAAGCCCGCGACCGCGGCGAAGAAGCTGGGTGTGTACCTCGAGGCCACCCCCGCCGACTTCCAGGAGGGTGTCGTCTCGCGCGCCGAGCTGACCGAGCTCCAGGCCAACCCGCCCGCCTGGCTCCAGGAGCTGCGCGAGAAGGGTCCGCACCCCCGCCCGGTCGTCGCCAACAAGCTCGGCGTCTCCATCGCCGGTCTCGCGCGCGGCGGGATCACCGAGCCGCTCACCACCGAGCAGATCGACGCGATCAAGCAGGAACTGCCCGAGTGGCTGAAGAAGGAGCGCGCCACCCAGTCGGAGGTCCGCAAGGAGACCGTCCGCATCAAGGAGCGCGACGCGGAGCGCGCGCGCCGCAGCCAGGGCGCCTGAGCCGCACCCACGCCACGCCACGCCGGTCCGGACCGAGGAGGT